>JAYVUQ010000197.1:0-2133 GCA_043787785.1 Bryobacteraceae bacterium | reverse complement strand
TTACCAGTAAGCCGCTGGGTAAAGTACTCACTCCCGTGAGGGCGATTCCATTCGGGGGCGTCTCGATGATCACGGTTGGCCCGGCAGGCACTTCAATGGCGGGGCTGCAGGATCCGCCTGGCGATGGGCCAGCCGGAACGGCGATGTTGGTTCCCGCTACGTTGAAGGAGGCATTGGTTCCAATGAGGACGCCGGAACCCGCCACTTTGCAAACTTGTAGAAAGCCCGTAAAGATGGTGGGCGGAATTACGGTGTCGATAAACGTAACACTCGTCAAGCCGCCAGCGACTGCGGTCACGGTGGCCGTGCCGGTGGCTAAGTTACTACTCACCAGCGATCCGCCCGGCGCAGAATTTACCGCCGCCAGCTTGATGCCGGCGGGCAGGGTCTCGGTGATGACGGTGGAGCCAACCGGCACTTCCATGGGCGCGCTGCACGTGCCGCCGGGCGCCGCGCCAGCCGGAACCGTGATGACCGTTCCAGCCACATTGAAATTGAAATTGGTTCCCACTGTAACTCCGGCCCCGGCGACTTTGCAGATTTGTACAAAGCCCGGGTCGAAGCCAGTTACTTCCTGGGTGAGGACGTTGGTATAGATCCGGAATCCGCTGAGATCATAGTCAGCCGCATTCGCCGTGAGGACAAAATCATAGAGCGCTTGGGCAGCCGACGTTAGCGGCCCGCTGCCATCCACAATGCGCCGGTTGGCTTTGACGACACTGACGGCCAGAGAAGGATCGGCCAGCGCGATCAGGTCCAAAATCGCGACCCGCTGATACTTGAACAATGCCTGGGCATCACCTTGGAGGGTTAAAATAGAGCCGGTGAGGTTCCCCAACGTGGCCACATTGGCCGTGTAAGGCAACGTCGTGGCATTGGGCAGGAACTGATCGCAGAACAATCGCCGGGTTTGGCCATTGACATTAAAAACAAAGACTCCCGATCCAGCGGCATCGGACACAAAACTGAGACTGGCCGTTGCGGCCCAAGAGGAGCTTCCGCCCAACATCCCCAGCAATAGTAGCTGACGTATTATCACAAAATGATTTCTCCCAATGTTCGCAACGATTGTTCAGGCCCGGGTTGGGCGGTTGCGAGCAGGTGGCTAGAAAGTCCGGGCATCGCCTTGAGGCAATACCTTCAGCTTCTTACGTTCTTTCCCTGGCTGGAGGGAGCGCCACTCTGATGTTTGACCAAAGGTTATTTCTATTTAGTAATAAAGTCAACGACAAGAATTGTACTAACTCAAAATAGGTACTCTTAGTACTGCGAGCGCGCCGGGGCGGCGGCGGTCAAATGGATCAAGCTGCGGACGCCGCGCCTTCCACCACACGCATCAGCCATTCCGCTACTAATGCGGGTTTGGGCGCGCCTTCAATATCCACGATGGCCGTGTAAGTGATTTGGAAACCACCCGGCACGTCCGTCACTGACAGCAGCGTGAACCGGCCACGGATGCGGCTGCCGGCTTTTACTGGCGCGGTGAAGCGGACGCGGTTGAGGCCATAGTTGAGGCGATGGGCGAAGTCGCCTTGGAGGTGGATGGCTTCGTGGGCCAGGATACTGAGCAGCGACAAGGTGAGGAAGCCATGGGCGATGGTGGCACCGAGCGGAGAGGCTTGGGCGCGCGCAGGGTCAGTGTGGATCCATTGGTTGTCGCCGGTGGCGGCGGCGAATTGGTTGATGCGGTCCTGAGTGACTTCAAGCCAGCCAGACACGCCGACCTCTTGACCGATGCGCGCTTCGAGGTCCGCTTTACCGTGAATGGTCATGGATGACTCCTTCGAGGTGGGTGAAATCTTCAAGGCCGAGCAGGTCACGCAGGGCGGCGTGGGTGTGCTGACCGATGCGGGGTGCGGCAGTGCCAATTGCGCCGGGAGTGGCGCTGAGTTTAATGGGGAGGCCGGTGACGCGAACCGCGCCGGCGGTGGGGTGCTGCACGGTCGGGAACATATCGCGGGCGGCCGATTGGGGGTCGTTCACCACCGCTTGCAGATTCCGCACCGGGGCGCAGGGGATGCCGTGCTGGCGGAAGAGCTGCTGCCAGTGTTTCGTCGGCTGTTGGCGAAACAGGTCGACAATGGCCGGCTCGAGATCTTCGCGATTGGCGACGCGCAGGGCGTTGGTGGCGTA
>JAYVUQ010000196.1:0-8663 GCA_043787785.1 Bryobacteraceae bacterium | reverse complement strand
TGGGATTCACGCGCCAAGCCGCCGAGTTCGCCCGTGTCCTAAAGAAGATTTTAAAAAGTTAGCGCGCAGCCAGTGAGTTGGTACCGGCCCGCCCTGCCCGGCGGGCCTACATCCAGCCGGCAAAATTCGCTGTGCGGCCGGGAGGGGGAGGATATGTGATTGCCGGCAGCGTCCCAGGCCCCTGCATTTGGACCGGGCCTTACTGGCCTTCTGGGCCAAAGCGGCAGCCAAGAGGTTCATCAGACACCCTGGGGCACACCGCAACACTTTATCTAGTGCTTCCGCCGGCTAGATTGACGGTGCGCGAAGGAATTCAGAATGGACGCCGAGGCTAAAGTCTTGATAAAATAGCAGCTTGGCCACCAATAACGATAATCAAGATCCACCCGTCCCACCATCGTATTCGGACGGCAAAAACCTGATCCCCATCAACATCGAAGACGAGATGAAGCGCTCGTACCTCGATTACGCCATGAGCGTAATCATTGGGCGCGCGCTGCCTGACGTCCGCGACGGCTTGAAGCCGGTGCATCGCCGTATCCTATTTGGAATGAGCGAGATGGGGCTGAATTACAATCGGCCTACTCGCAAATGCGCGAAGATCATCGGCGAGGTGCTGGGCAAGTTCCATCCCCACGGTGACGGCTCGGTGTATGATGCTCTCGTGCGCATGGCGCAGCCGTTTTCGATGCGCTACATGCTCGTCGATGGGCAAGGTAACTTTGGCTCGGTAGACGGCGATCCGCCGGCCGCGATGCGGTATACCGAAGCGCGTCTGTCGAAAATAGCCGCAACTTTACTGGAAGATATCGACAAAGAGACCGTCGACTTTAAGCCCAACTACGACGACACCGAGATGGAGCCCGAGGTGCTGCCGACCCGGGTGCCGAACCTCCTCATCAATGGTTCCGAAGGCATCGCCGTTGGCATGGCGACCCGCATCCCGCCCCACAACCTGCGGGAAGTGGTGGAAGCGGCTATCGCCCTCGCCGAAGATCCCTCCACGCCCCTCTCGCGTCTCATGGAACTCGTCCCCGGCCCGGACTTCCCCACTGGCGGCTTCATCCTCGGCCGCAATGGCATCAACAGCGCCTACACCGGCGGCCGCGGTTCCATCAAGATGCGCTGCAAGGCCTTCACCGAGAAGATGGAAAAGGGCCGCGAGTCCATCATCGTCACCGAACTTCCCTTCCAGGTGAACAAGGCCCGGCTGATCGAAAATATCGCCGCCCTGGTGAACGACAAGAAGATCGACGGCATTAGCGACATCCGCGACGAGAGCGACCGCGAAGGCATGCGGATCGTGATGGAGTTGAAGCGCGGCGAGCAGCCCGACATCATTCTGAATCAGCTTTACAAGCAGACGCAGATGCAGACCAACTTTGGCGTCATCATGCTGGCGATCGTCAATGGCCAGCCGCGCGAGTTGGGCTTGCGCGACGTGCTCAAGTTATTCCTTGAGCATCGCAACGACGTCGTGCGCCGCCGTACCGACTACTTACTCCGCAAGGCTCGTGACCGCGAGCACATCTTACTAGGCTTCCAGATCGCCCTCGATCACCTGGACGAAGTGATCCGCATCATTCGCGCGGCGAAGATTCCTCGCGAAGCGCGCGAGGGTTTGATCGCCGCCTTCCAATTCAGCGAGCGCCAGGCGCAAGCGATCATCGAACTCCAACTCCAACGCCTCACCGGCATGGAGCAGGCCAAGATTATCGAAGAATTGCGCGAGATACAGGTGCAGATCGCGGGTTACCTCGAGATCCTGGGTTCGGAGAAAGTGCTGAACGCGCTCATCATTAAAGAATTGCGCGAAGTTCAAAAGGATTTCGGCGACGATCGCCGGACGCAGATCGTGGAAGACGAGGGCGAGATCGCGCTCGAAGACCTGATCCAGATGGAAGACGTCGCGGTAACGATTTCTCGCGGCGGCTATCTGAAGCGCACGCCCGTGGATACCTATCGTCGCCAGACTCGCGGCGGCAAAGGCCGCATCGGGATGAGCGCGCGCGGCGAAGACGTGATCGAAAAGCTGATCATTTCCTCCACGCACAGTTACTTACTCATCTTCACCAATAAGGGCCGGGTTTACTGGCTCAAGGTGTATAACATCCCCGATTTGGCCGCGGCCGGCAAGGGTAAAAACATTAACGGGCTAATAAACTTACAGCCCGATGAAGAACCCAAGGCCTTCCTCCAGGTAAAGGAATTTACTGAGGACAAGTTTATCGCCATGATCACGAAGCAAGGCGTCATCAAGCGCTGCCAGTTGACGGAGTTCGACAATGTCATGCAACGCGGCATCATCGCTTGCGCGCTCGACGAGGGCGACGAACTGATCGCGGCGCGGATTACTTCCGGCAACGAGCAGATCTTCCTCGCTACCCGCGAAGGCATGGCGATCCGCTTCAAGGAAGAAGACGTTCGCGCCATGGGCCGGCCGGCTCGCGGCGTCCGGGCGATGTCGCTCGACAAGAACGACCACTTGGTGGGTGCCGCCATTGTCAACGACGATAGTCTCATCCTGTCCATCTCGGAGCGCGGCTTTGGCAAGCGCACGCCGGCCAAAGATTACCGGATGCAGACCCGCGGCGGTAAGGGCGTCATCAACATGAAGACCACTACCAAAGTCGGCAAGGTGGTGGAGATTCTTGAGGTGCAGGAGAATACTGACCTCATGATTATTTCGAAGGAAGGTCAGATTATCCGCATCGAGTCTCAGACCATCCGTCAGGCGGGCCGTTCCACGCAGGGCGTCACGCTCGTCAAGATGGAAGGCGAGGACCGGGTGTCGGCGGCCTCGGTGGTTCCGGATAGTCCGCTGGAGGACGGCGAGACCGGTGAGGGCGGCGAAGGTCCGGCCAACTAACCTATCGTTCAAAATCAACCTACGGAAGGGCAGCGCTTCGGCATTGCCTTTTTGTTTTTGCGGAAATGTAGGAAACGCTTGGGCGAGGTTCGCTTCAGTATCTTGGAAGCGTTGCTGCGCGAGTACGGTTAGTGAATATTGACCGCCCGCGGCCCGCCGACGATAGTAGCATGGGGACATGCGATATGCGCTCCTGCTGGTATGTTGTCTCCCTGTGCTGGGCCAGACCTGCGCGCAGACGCTGTCACCCAATGCGCGCAGCGTTCCGGCGGCGACGAATCAGGGTTTTCGCGACGACTTCACGGTCACCTCGAACTTGCCTACATGCTCCTGGATCTCAACGTCTAATGTTGACTGGATCAAGATTACGTTCGGGCAAACCGGTCGTGGAAATGGATCGTCCGGATATGCAGTTGATAACAACCTGACGCCAATCGCACGGACGGGAACGATACTCGTGGGGAATGCCGTATTTACCGTGAGCCAAGCCGCGGCTATCTGCAACGTCACGCTAACGTTGCAAGGCAGCACCAGTGTTGCGGCCGAAGGTGGCACGCGGCAGTTACAAGTCGCCACCACCTGCGAGTGGACCGCCGCCGCGAATGTCCCGTGGATCACCGTGGGTCAAAAGGGAAACGGCACGGTCACCCTGAACATTGCGCCCAATAACTCCCCCGCGATCCGTGCCGGGGCCATCGTAGTGCTTGGCCAGAGCGTCACAGTAACCCAGGTTGGAGGTACGTGTTCATTTGCCTTGACGCCCAGCCAGCAAGCTGTTACCGCCGCAGGCGGAGCCTTCTCCGCCGGGCTCGTGACCGCTTGCGAATGGACGGCCACCAGCAACGCGAGTTGGCTTACGGTGAACCTGCCCTCGAGCGGCGCAGGTGCTTCGTCGATCAACTATTCCGCGTCCGCGAATACAAATTCTGCGGACGGGCGAACGGGCGTAGTCACCGTCGGCACGTCGAGTCTGACGGTGCAACAAGCCGGCGGTAACTGTAACGTACAGCTGGTTCCCACGTCCGCACAGGTAGCGGCTGCGGGTGGCAACGGCAGCTTTACGGTCACCACGCCTTGTAACTTTAGCGCGCGCGCCACCGTGCCATGGATTTCCGCCACGGCCACCGCCAATAGCGTCACTTACAACGTCGCCACGAACACTACAGTCATTACCCGCACGGGCTCAATTACCACCGGCGGCGCGACATTTACCATTACGCAGGCAGGTTCAACCTGTAACTTCGCCGTGTCGCCGGAGTCGCTCGACGCCCCGCCGGCGGGTGTGACGAATGGCGCCATCCAAGTAACTACCACCGCCGGCTGCCAATGGACAGCCAGTAGTGACTCGTTTTGGATCCGCATCACCGGCCAAATTACCGGCAGCGCCCAAGGGTCAGTGCAATACGCCATTGATGCCAACGCGGCCGGTTCCGCGCGCACCGGCACCCTCACTGTGGCCGGGCGGGTTATCACCGTGCGGCAGAATTCCGGCAGCGCGCCCAAGCTTACGGCCAGTGCGATCGTCAATTCGGCCAGTTATCAGCCCGGCGGCGTCTCGCCGGGCGAGATTGTGACCATCTTCGGTGAAGATTTGGGGCCAGCGACGCTCACTACCGCCACGCTCGAAGCCGATGGCTCGGCGTTGACTAAGTCCTTGGCCAATACGCGCATCTTATTCGATGGCGTGCCGGCGCCGCTGATTTACACTTCGCGTGGGCAAGTAAGTGCGATTGTGCCGTATTCCGTGGCGGGTAAGTCGACGGTGCCTGTAATTGCCGAATATCTCGGCTCCCGGTCGCCAGCAGTCACGGTGCGTGTCCTGTCGGCTGTTCCCGCGCTCTATTCACTCGCCGCTTCGGGCGCTGGCCCCGGCGCGTTTTTAAATCAAGATGGCAGCGTGAACTCGGCAGCTAACCCGGCCACGGTGGGCCAAGTAGTAATCTTATTCGGAACCGGCGAGGGACTTACCACGCCGTTGCAAGCCGATGGCCAGGTGACACCCGGCGTAGAGCCGCTTCCCCGCCCTCGCCAGCGAGTCACCGTGACGATGGGCGGCGTGGAGTGCCCGGTGCTCTATGCCGGAGCGCCGCCCGGGCTGGTGGCGGGCGCTATCCAAATCAACGTCCAACTGCCGGTTGGCGTCCCCGTTGGCGAAGCCGTGCCGGTAACGCTGGCGGTAGGCGAGGCGCTCAGCCCGGACACGGTGACCCTCGCGATTCGACGATGAAACGGCGCACCTGGTTGGCGAGCTGCGCGGCTCTGGTAGCTTGCCCTGACGAAGCCACCCTCGATTTTGAGCAACTGCCGGAGCAGGCTCGGGACATCTCGACTGGACTGGGCTTGGGAGAAGGCGCCTGGGCTGGATATCGCAACCGGCAGCAGCGCATGCTGGCGCAGCGGATCGATGAAGGCTCCGCCGAGCATGTCGTTTACTACGTTCTGCAATCGCGCCGGTTCACAAAGCAGCCCAGCATAGATCCGGTGCGCTTAGCGGCAAGCAAGCCCACCGAGATGCCGCTAACAGCTAGGCAGCGTTTTGCTGACTTTGTCGCCACATCACTCACCGATGAGCGCCACAAACTAGTTGTAAATCTCTTTCGAGCGCTGCCACGGCTCTGGACAGCCGAGGCGTGCTTCGCTCACACCATGGATTTCCTCGCCGCGCGGAGTGCAAATCGCGAAGCGTCGCGGGATGCTCTCTACCAGCGGCGAGGGCTCAGTTCCGACACTACGCCATCGCAGACGCGAGTCATCGACCAGGCGCTCAAAATCCTGGGGACACGGCCGAAAGGGAACATCCTGCTGGCCGGCCCTGGCCTCGACCTGACGCGGCGTGAAGCCTTCTCCGATGACACTCCGTTACGCATCTACCAAGTGGAGCGTTTGTTGCTCACTGGCGCACCGCTGGACTGTGTCGACCTGCGACCCGAGGTCCTCGCCAATCTAAAGCAATACCCGGTCTGCGCCCAGTTTTTGGACATTTCCACCATGGCGGCCTCAGGCACAGGCCGTTACCACTTGGCCGTCGCCACCAATGTGTTCATCTATCTCGACGACCGCGCGCTATTTGCCGCCATGGCCGGTATGATGCGGTCTCTGGCACCGGGCGGCTATCTGGTACACAACGACACGCGCTACGCCACGAAGGCTTTCGGTGAAGCCTTGGGTATGCCCGTCGTGTACTTCGCTCCGGTGTCGCTGGGCAAACGGCAGGGCGTGGAATTGATGGATCGGGTCGTGATACATCGCAAACGCCGGTTGTGATATGCTTGTACTGAAATTTCAGATTTGTAAGCATTTCGCCTCTCTATGTTGACATTACTAACCTTAGTCTTGGCCGCCGAAGCCTTTGTTTCCGAGGGCTTCGTGCGCATTCCTCCGGCAGTGAAACTGGGGGCCATGTCGGCGGTCCAAGTCGCCCGCGACGGCCACATCTATGTGCTCCACCGGGGCGAGCCACCGCTGTTGAAGTTCAACGCGAAAGGCGACTATCTCCAGGGCTGGGGCGAGGGCATGTTTAAGGTCGCGCACGGCCTACGCACCGACCGCGCGGGCAACGTCTGGACCACCGACAACGGCAACCATGTCCTGCGCCAGTTCTCGCCCGACGGCGTGCTTTTGCAGACGCTCGGCGAAGTGGGTATGGCTGGCCCGGACCACACGCACTTCCGTTCCCCTGACGACCTCGTCTTCTCCACGAAGGACGAAATCTACGTCGCCGACTCCGGCAACGGCCGCATCGTGCACCTCGACGCCAAGGGAAAGTACCTCGGCCAATGGGGAAAGAAAGGCAAAGGCGAAGGCGAGTTCGCCACCGCCCACGGCTTGGGCATCGACCGCAAAAACCGCGTCTACGTCGCCGACCGCGGCAACAATCGCGTGCAGGTATTCGACTCTACCGGCAGGTTTCTCGCCGTCTGGGAGGGCTTCGGCAACCCCTTCGGCTTACTGGTACACGGTCAGCAACTGCTGGTCTCCGAAGGCGACGTCAACAAGATCTTCCATTTCGGCTTAGACAGCGGCAAAATAGAAGAGCAGTGGGGCGACGCGCAAACTTTGCAGTTGCCGCATCTGATGTCCGCCGACCGTCAAGGCCGGCTCTATGTGGCCGAAGTAAATGGCAAGCGCGTGCAAATCTTTCGGAGGCGTTAAGTGAAGTACGGATTATGGGTCTTCTCGAGTTTATTGCTGGCACAAACGCCGGTGCTCGAACGTGCGCATGCCCCCATCATTGAGCCGCCGCCGCAGAAGGCCAAGGCCGTCTCGGCGATGACCGAGCGTTACTCACCGGCACGCGCCATCAAGAGCGCTCCCATCCCGTATCGTAACTTCATCGACGTCCAGGTATTCGGCCGCATGAAGCGCGACGGAATCCCGCATGCGCCGCTCGCCGACGACGAGCAGTTCGCCCGCCGCGTCTGGCTCGATGCCACAGGACGCATTCCCGCACCATCGGAGTTAGAAGCCTTCCTCGTCAGCCGAGACGCGAGGAAGCGCGAAACGCTGATCGAGAAGCTGACCAATAGCGACGCCTTTATCGACAAGTGGACTTACTACTTCTCAGACCTATTCCGCGCGAGCGGCCGGATGGGCTCGGGCCTCAACCTCTTCAACTTCTGGCTGCGCGAATGGCTAAAGCTCGATCGGCCCTACAACGAGGTAGTGACGGACTTACTCACCGGAGCCGGCAAGAGCAGCTTCTCCGTGCCGGCCGGTATGTACTACGCGCGCGACTTCGTCAAGGCTAAGGATGATCCGGAGATGCCGGACGCGCATGACTTAGTGAATCAGCCCGACACCGTGGATGAGTTCACCGTCACTTACGCGAAGGTCTTTCTGGGGCTGAACCTGGCCTGTATCTCCTGCCATGACGGCAAGAACCACTTGGAGAAGGTGAACCTCTTCCTCACCTCGAAGAACCGCGATGAATTCTTTGGCCAAGCGGCATTTTTCGGCAAGACGCGCCAGATTATGAATTGGGAGAACGGTTACCAGGCCAACACCGAATACACCGTGGACGACGTCGGCCAGGCCTATGACCCCAAGGCCGAAAGCATGGTCCGGGTACCCCGGCGCGGTGGCGATGCTTCGCCGCGTTTCATCTTGAGCGGCGAACGTCCGAAGGAAGGCGAGAACCACCGCGACGCCCTGGCGCGCATTCTCACGAGCCATCCGCAGTTCCGGCGCGCGTTTGCCAACCGCATGTGGTCCGAACTGATGGGCTTCGGCATTGTTGAGCCGGTGGACGACTTCGACTTATTGAAGCCAGACCAGCCATCGAACCCCGCCTTGCTCAACGCCTTGGCCGAAAACTTTGGGCAACATCATCACAGCTTCAAACATTACCTTCGCACCATCATGAATTCGAGCGCCTATCAACTCAGTTCACGCTTCGATGGCGAGTGGAAAGAGAGCTACGCTCCTTACTATGCCCGCAAATACGTGCGCATGCTAACCGCCCCGGAGTTACATGACGCCATTGCCGTGGCCACGGGCCGTCCCGGTAAGTTTTCCAGCGGCACAGAGAAGATCGGCCTGGCGATGCAGATGCCGGAGCCCAAGAAGGCCGATGCGGAGGTTCAGGGCTTCATGAAGACCTTTGGCCAGTCCAATCGCGACGACATGCCCAAGAAAGTGCCGCCATCGTCCCTGCAGGCCATGCTACTGATGCAGTCCCACGTGGTGACTGACCGGGTAGATTCATCACAGGGCGGCCTCCTGAAGCAGTTGCTCGAAACTGACACTGATGACCGCCGGGTGATCGAAAAGATCTTTCTGCACACTATCTCTCGCA
>JAYVUQ010000195.1:0-3295 GCA_043787785.1 Bryobacteraceae bacterium | reverse complement strand
ACCGCCTTTCGGTCCGTGGGCACTCCCGTCCCACATCCACGAGACGCTAAATCGGGCGGATCTTCTTGCTCATGCTTAACCGCTTTCGTGCTCGCCAACTATATACCCCTACCCGGTATACTAATACCCCCAGGGGGTATTGTCAAGAGTTATTCAGGCTCGGCAACAGCGAATCCGCTGAGCGGATCTTGACGAAGATCGCTTTCGATAACTGAAGAGAGTTTCCATCCTTTGAGATGTGTGCGGGGCATTGCGGCCAGATTCCCCGAACTGTATGCAGCCACTGTTCCAACATGGACCGGAATCGGCTGGGGCGAGTATATTCGATGCACCCTAGCTGGTGTGTGAGTCCGAATGGACCGAAGAGGGGAATCGCTTCCGGACCCTTCGCGACGAAACAGCGGTAGCCTAGCCACATAAACAGGTCAAGCAGGGCAGGTGCTCCGGCAAGCACTTTCACTGCCTCGAGGTCGGTGGGAATCGGATGTGCGGTCACTTCTTCATAGAACTCATCGCTCAACGTAATTGAGTTCTGTCCTGCATCTACGACCGAGGACCGGGCGTACCAGATCTCCGCCTCCCGAAGGAAATTGAATCGGCTTCGATGCACCAGCGTTGCGGTCTTGTGCTGCGCTCCGGTCGAAAAAAACATCGTGGCTCCGAAGATCCGTTCGAACGCGGCGACGATTCGGCGGTACTCCTTACCGCCCTTCGCCATTCCAAAAGTGTCCAGCATCTCTCCGGCGGATTTGAACCGTACGACCTGGCTCTTCTGCCGAACGGCCAACGTCGCGAGAAAGATGAGGACTAGCCGATCTTGGCCGAATGGAAGCCCAAATTCCGGGTGGCCAGTGAGTTGCAGCGAGAAATCTCCATTCCGGCGCTCGAAAAGAAGTTGCCCTTTGGGTGGACGCCGAATTGGAAGACCACAGAGTACAAATGGTCGAGCTGTGAAAGCTAGCGATTGTTGCCCGGCATCGCGCCTTTCGCGGACAAGGCAGATGCCCTCGGCCTTTTTGAGTTTCTGCTTTGAGACGACGAATTCGCCAAAGTCGCGGGCAATGAGTTGCCCTGCATGTTCCAGGTTCCCCCTGGATTGCCCAAGTGCGCTCATCGCGAGACGCCTGGAGGGCAAAAATCCAAAAACGACCCTAAATTGGTTACATTTTTGGTTACAATCGACTGTTTTTGATACTTTTGGGGAGGTTTGCCGGAGTGGCCTAAAGTGTTGCAACTAAACCAACAAGAGGTTGGTTGCGGGGGCATGATTTGAACATGCGACCTTTGGGTTATGAGCCCAACGAGCTACCAGGCTGCTCCACCCCGCACATGTATGGTAACAATCAAATGAAGCAAAGGCAAACGCTCATGCCCTCGAAACCCCGTAAAGCTGAGAAAAAATTCACGAAAACGAAAGAAGTCAAAGCGCTCGCCCGCGAGCAGGTCGGTCAGATCAAGGCGGTTCGCGTCATTGAGGAGGCTCCCGGACGGAAGAAGCCGAAGTATCCGGAGTCATTCGAGTGATTTCCTCCACCAGCCTCTCCTCGGTCCACCCCAACCGCGACCCCATCTCTTGCGCGATTTCGCGCAAGGCTGGCTCGTCCCAGCGGCGCTCATAGCCCCAGTAGGTTGACACGTGCATCAGGTCCGGTAAGCGCTCTACCCACTCGCACTCCACCGCTTCTTCAATCTGCGCCTTCTCCAACGACCCCAACTTACTGGCCCGCTCCAGCACGCGTGGCGCGCGTACGCCGTAAGCCATCACCACTTGCGGATCATGCGACTGCTTCAAGGCCGCGATCGCCGCCTTGGAATTGCCGTTGAGCGGCACGCTCGCTGTGGGATGCACTGCCTTCAATTCCGCGGGCGCCGCCAGATCGGCCGCCTCTTCGCTCATCGAGCGGTAGGTTGTATACTTGCCGCCCGCCACGTGTACCACGCCGTCGGCCGAAGCCCAGATGCGGTGTTCCCGCGAAGTGGAGGTTGCCGACGTGCCGCCGCTCTGGACCAACGGCCGCAGGGCGCTGTAGGTCGCAATCGGCTGCATGCCGCGCGACTCCGGAAAGATGTCGGCGGCGATCTTGAGCAAATATGCCGTCTCCGCCGCCGAAATGTGGACGCTATCGGGTGACCCATCGTGGTCTACATCCGTGGTCCCCACCAAGGTTAAATCCTTCTTGCTGCCCCACGGGATGAAGAAGATGATTCGCCCGTTCTCCTCAAAGTAAGCGATGGCGTTGTCGCTCCGGTTCAGCCGCGGCAGAATGATGTGCGACCCGCGCACCAGCCGCAGGGTGTTCTCTTTGGGCCACACCTCGCCGGCCCAAGGCCCCGTCGTGTTCACCAACTTTTTCGCCCGCAGCGCAAACGTCTCGCCAGTTAAACCGTCGCGGACACCCACCGTCCACACGTCGCCCGATTGCGAGAAGCTAACGGCCTCCAGGTAGTTCATCACCACCGCGCCGTTGCTGGTGGCCTCAAACAGGTTCTCCAGCACAAAGCGCGCCGAGTGTACCCGGCCATCCCAGAACACGGCGGCGGAAACGAGGTCTTGCCGGTTGAGGCCCGGCTCCAGCTTTTCGAGCTCGTCAAGCGCCACGCCCCGATGGGGCGATATGTTTCTGGAGCCCGCCAGCGTGTCGTACATCCACAAACCGGTGCCGTAAAAATACTTGGCAAACTGGCTGTACATCGGAATCAGAAACGCGAGCGGCTCCACCAGATGCGGCGCAATTTCGAGCAACGTCGACCGCTCTCGCAACGCCTCGCGCACCAAGCCAAACTCCATATACTTCAAGTACCGCAAACCGCCATGGATCAACTGCGAGTTCCGCCCGCTGGTGCCCGAGGAGAAGTGCCCCTTATCGATCAGCGCCACTGTGAGCGGATACCCCGCCGTCTTGGCCCGCAGCGCCAAGTCGCGCGCAATGCCCGCCCCATTCACCCCGCCGCCGAGAATCAGGACATCGAACGTCTCCGACTTCAACGCCGTCATTTGCTGCTGCCGCATCATTTTCCTTTTAGACCTTCGGCCGCTTCCGATGCCAATCCGTCCGCTCCTGGAAAGCGTTGCCGATGGCCAAGATCAAGTTCTCATGGAACGCCCGCGACACCAACTGCAACCCAACGGGCAATTCGCCCGCAAAGCCACACGGCAAGGACAAGGCCGGCAACCCGGCCAGATTGCCGGCCGGAATCAGCCCGCTAAAGCCGCGATCCGCCGGGGCCGGAGGGCTGTTGCCCGCGTCCAAAGCCTGCGTAATCCGCGAAGCCGGCCCGGGCCGCGACGTCGTCA
>JAYVUQ010000194.1:0-5059 GCA_043787785.1 Bryobacteraceae bacterium | reverse complement strand
CGCGTCCACCATGGAGATATCCGTTTCGCCAGGATCATGGTGGACAAAAATGAGAGTGCGTTTGCGATCACGGGCGAGAAACTTCTGCAGCCACGAGCGCTGTGTGGAGCCCATCCAGCCCTCGGGTTCATTCGTGGCGAGCAACGAGTCGAGGACGATGATTCGCCAGTCGTCGTAGTCGAGCGTGAGCACGTAACGCCCGGAGATCTTCTGGTTGATGCCAGGGCTGGAGGGGAAGGCCCTCTGAAAGTTGGCCCGGTCATCATGATTGCCTACCGCCATCAGCACGGGCGTACGGTTGGCGATCGGGCTAATCAATTGGCGAAATGCGTTGTAGTCAGCCGTCTCACCCGTGAGATGCGACAGGTCGCCCGGAATCACACACATTTGCGGAGAAGCGGCAACTACTTGGCCGACGGATCGCGCCACATTGGCGTAAATGTTCTCACCGTTCCAACCTGGCGCATTCAGATTGGCGTCGATATGAGGGTCAGAGAGGAGTGCCCACGAAGTTGGGGCGGCGGCGGCAATCGCCGCCTGAACAGAAAAGCCGACCGTAGAAATCGTTCCCAAAAATCGACGGCGGTCAAGAACGAAAGGCATGGGTGATTAACTCCAGCAGGAAGTGTTGCCGAAAATCGACTATTTCTCAAGTCCTGGTAGTCCTTTAGCTGTACTGGTTCTACCAGAATCACCCTTGGCCAAGTCTGTCAGACCTGCGGCCTTCCCGCCCTTACTCCACCGGCAAAAACACCCACAACTCCGGCCTTCCCACATTGCAATGCACCGCCCGGCTTAGCAGACCCAAACAAGGCCATGCCAAAAACAAGGCATACCGCGCCGCATTCCAAGCCCCAAAAGCCGCACGCTCGTCCCCGAAATGCGCAATCCGGCTTTCCACGCCCGGCAACGGATGAAAGATCGCTTCGACGCCGGCCGCGCGGCGCGGCTCGTCATCCTGGCGCCGATCCAACTCCCGCACTGCCTCCGAAAAATCCGGTTCCCGCAGCCCGAAGCGTTTCGCTGCCTGATCCACCTCAAACACTCCCCACCGGCTTACCGTCGGAAGCAACAGCACTCCCAAAAAGCTCCAGAGCGCGAAGCCCAAGGCCGTCCGCACCAAAGCCCCTTCCTCGGCCACCCCCGCCCCCGGCAGCCACGAAGCCAGCTGAAAGCCGCACAAATTCCAACCGATCGCCAGCCAAACCCCACGGGTGCGGCTGCCACTCTCAATCGCGGCCCGGCGTCGCTGGTAGACCACCGTCCGTAAGCCGGCACTCCCCGCGCCGGCATCCCACGCGATTGGCACCACGATCACCTCGCGCCGCGGAAGCCCGGCGATCCCACCCGTGTACCCCAAATCTTCACCCAATTCGCCCACCAAGCCTCGCGCTAAACCCGCCTGCCCCTCCAGCATCGCCAGCATCAGGCACAACTGACCCACCAGCACCGGCCCCCGCCCGCCCCACTCACCCAACATCAAAATCAACCCGCCAAAAGCCATCAGTAAGAGCGTCTGCACCGCCACGCCCCGCAAATACGGCCGCCAGAACCGGCCCTCGGTCCGTCGCCCATACCGCAAGGGCAGCCAATACCCGCCCAGATAATCGAGCGGGAATTGCCCCAGCAGATACACCCCGAGGAACTCCCGCCAACCAAACGAAGCCATCGAGAGCCCCACCGCCGACAGCGTCACCCACAGCCCCACCCCCGCTATCCCCAAACACAACCGGGCCTGCGCATAAGTCATCCTCTAAGGATGGGCACCAACTGTCCCCGGGCGGATTATCTCCCCCCACGAACCCCCGGCGTCAGGTGAGGTAAGGTCAGGGACGGTGAAAGTATCCCTGATCCCGCAAGCCACGGGCGGTCGCGCGCCCCACTCCCGTTTCGGTTGGTCCCCGGCTTCGAGTCCGCACGCCATGCTAGCAGTTGGCTTAACTTCTGCTTGGGTAGGGGCCGCCAACCTTTGCGGTGTGGCCAGCCTTGGCGCCAAAATAGCCAGTCCTGGTACGGATAGTCCAGGCGTCCCCAAAAGAACACGGTAAACTAGAAGAAATGGCGATTTCTCAGTTGAATCCTCCCCAACGGTTTCTTTTTGGGCCCGGCCCGTCGCAGGTCGATCCACGTGTTTACGCGGCGATGGCGAAGCCCATTGTCGGGCACCTGGACCCTTACTTTTTCCAGATCAACATGGAATCCCGTGAGGTCCTCAAGCGCCTCTATGGCACCGCCAATGACTTTACGCTGGCCATTTCGGCCACCGGTTCCGGCGGCATGGAAACCTGCATCGCGAACTTTGTCGAGCCTGGCTCCAAATTTGCCGTCTTCACCAGTGGCTACTTTGCGGATCGCATGGCGGAGATGGGCAAGCGCCAAGGCGCCAACGTCGTCCGTTTCGACAAGGCTTGGGGCGAGGCTTATTCGGACGCCGAGGGGCGCGAATTCATCCTCCGCGAACGGCCGAATGTCGTCGGCTTTGTCAACGCCGAGACCTCCACCGGCATCTTTCAGCGGCCCAACGCCATCTGCGCCGCGGCGCGCGAAGTGGGTGCGCTCGCCATTGCCGATTGCGTCACCAGCCTGGGCGCGATGCCGATTGACCTCGATAAATCCGGCATCGACATTGCCTATAGCTGTTCGCAGAAAGGCCTCAGTTGCCCTCCCGGCTTGTCGCCGATCACCATTTCGCCAAAGGCGATGGAATGGTTGAAGGGCCGCGAAACCCAGACGGCCACTTGGTATTTCGACTTGAAGTTGCTGGCCGAGTATTTTGACGGTGCGCACCGCTACCACCACACCGCGCCCATCTCCATGTTCTACGCGCTGCGCGAGGCCTTGTCCACCATTGAGGATGAGGGCATTGCGAATCGTTTTGAACGCCACCGGACGAACCATCTGGCCTTTGTAGCCGCGATTGCGGCGATGGGCCTGGAGATGAATGTCGCCGAAGCCGGCGACCGCCTGTGGACCTTGAACACGGTAAAGGTGCCCGCGGGAGTCGACGATCTGAAGGTCCGCCAGCACTTGATGGCGAAGTTCGGCATCGAGATCGGCGGCGGCTTTGGCCCGCTCGCAGGCAAGATCTTCCGCATCGGCTTGATGGGCGTATTGTCCACCGAGCCCGATGTCCTCTTCCTGCTGCCAGCCTTCGAAGAAGCGCTGCGCGAGAATGGCTACACAGCCCCCGCAGGTGCTGGCGCGGCAGCGGCTCGTGAGGTTTACTCGAGTTTGGTGGCGGTACCCTCGCGCTAGCTCCAAATACTCGACTCGTCACTTAGGAAGTTTTGTTGAGAAACCTGCCCCAGCCGCGCGGCTGGGTTACCGGCCAAAGTAACTGCGCACGGGCGTTGGCGGATCTGTGCCCTTCAGCCCGCGCCACAGAATCTGGTTCATCACGTCGTCGTCGATCTCGTCGGCCTCACTAAAGTCGAAAGCATTGCTCCGCTTCACGAGCGCGGCTGTGGCGGGCGTAGCGACATTGCGCTCGTCCATCGGCTGGGTGGGCTTTAAGGCTATGTACGGCTTCACGTCTGGCTTCGCCGAAAAAGCATTCCACATCGGCTTGGCCGCGGCATCGAATTGGGTCATGGGCCGCAGACCGAGAATCAACTCGATCGTCCGCAGAATCGACGTGGTGTTGTACATTGTGGAATCGATGATGCCGCGCCGGGTGTAGGGTGACAGGACGTAGGCCGGGGAACGGTGCGAGTCCACGTGATCGGGCCCGTTTTGCGCGTCGTCTTCGATCGCGAAGATCGCCGTCTGGGGCCAGAAACGCGACTTCGACATGGCTTCGACAATCTGCCCCAGCGCCCAATCGTTATCGGCCATGGCCGCGCGTGGCGTGTACTTGCCGGCGGCCAGGCCGGAGGTGTGGTCATTGCCGATGCGCAGAAAAATCAGCTTGGGCAGGGTGCCGCTTTCTTCAAATTTCTTCAGCTCATCGATAAAGACTTTGGCCCGGTCGACGTCAAGATAGTTCAGGTCGAAGCCGCGAAAATCCATGTTCGTCACCGGCCGCAGAATCGGATCGCGCACCGCCTGAATGCCTACCGGGCCATTGGTCGCCCACCAGCCATAGTTGCGCATGCTGATGCCCGCGGCCTGCGCGTTCGACCAGATATAGCCCGCCGGCGGAATCGCCGCCGGTTCGCCGCCTTCATAGTCATAGTGCTTCCGCCGCCCGCCATAACTATTGGGCCACATCTTCTGCACATAGTCGTTGGCGATCGCCGAGGTGGACCAATTGTGCCCGTCGGCACTTACATCGGCATTCACGTAGAAGTTATCCAGCAGCACAAATTCCTTGGCTAACTTACGGTGGTTGGGGCTGTTCGATTCATCGAATAACGCCAAAGAGGGGTCACCGTTGCCGATGCCCAAGTTACCCAGCACCTGGTCGTAAGTGCGATTCTCTTTGACGATGTAAATGACATGATCAATGGGGGAACTGGCTCCGGGCTTGGACGGGATCGGGTTACCGGCAGGGATATTCACCTCGTCCAGTAACTCGTCGCGATAAGGGGTACTCGAGAAGACGCGCTTGGTGTAAGCGGCCAATCCCTGGTCATTGAAAGGGTCGATCACTGAGATGGTGCCGGTTTGAATGCGGCCCACGTACTCGACGGCGGCGTTGCCCAAGTGAACCGGAGCGGCTTTCTTGGTGGGGTTAGGGCCTCCAGGATTGGGGAAGCTGCGCTCGCCGCGGCCATTCATCACCAGTAGCCGGCCATCCGGCAAACTGCGCGCCGCCACCGGATACCAGCCGGTGGGCACAAAGCCTTGCACCCGGCTGCGGCGATGCGTCACATCGACGACGGCCACGGCATTGGCGTCGGAACAGACTACGTAGAGGCTCGATCGGTCGGCGCTCAAGGCCAGCGCGGTGGGCGTCATGCCCGCGGGTTGGCGCGGGAACATCGCCACGTTGATGGTCTCGAAGTTACGCACCTCGCCCCGGTCACTGACGCCCAGCACGTCGACGCGGTTGGTATTTGCGGCGGCCACAAAAAGACGATACTTGCCGTCGATTTTGACGCCCTGTTCCTTTTCTTCG
>JAYVUQ010000193.1:0-3977 GCA_043787785.1 Bryobacteraceae bacterium | reverse complement strand
GGGCGTATGCAGACCGATGAGGTGCAGGCGGGCTTTACGGCGTCCACATCGGCGGAGCTTTTTTCGCCGAAAGCAAGTTTCACCGTGTGCGCGACATGTCCAAAGTCGCCCTCGCCGAACTCGTGCAACACCTGAAGTCGCGCGACTTTCGGCTCCTCGATGTTCAATACGAGACGGAGCATTTGGCGCAATTCGGCGTCATCTCCGTTCCCCTCAAACACTACTCCCCATTACTCGCCGAAGCCGTAGCCACCGAGCGAAAATTTCTCGTGTAACCGAATTTTCATTCGCGCGTCTACCTGTCCCGGAGATGGAAATCACAACCTTGAAAACTTTAAAGATCCTGCTCAGCCTGGCGCTTAGCGCACTTCTGATCGTCTCGTCTGCCGTCGCGCAGACTACCCCCGGAACAACGAAACCTGAAACGGCCAAAGAGGAAAAGGCCAAGTCCCCCCGGCCACTCAAGAACACCATCGCCGTCATTCTGGCGGGCGCGGCCGCAGGTGCTGGCCTGGGTGCCGGCCTCAGCAAGAACCAAGAGAAAGGCGCCATATTGGGCGCTATCGCCGGCGGCATCGCCGCGGTGGTTTATGACCGCGTCACTAAAAACGACCCGCCTGGGAAAATCTAAGCCCCTGTCCGTAGCTCCCAACAGGCCCATGCAAGCGGTATCGTGATAGTCATGTACCGCCTGTTGGGCCTGTTTCTTTTTGCCATTGCAGCCTTAGCAACTGACGCTGTTTTCGAGCAAAGCGACTTCCGCGACACCAAGGGCTGGTCCGCGTGGAGCCATCGCCCCGATACGAGTCCTCGTACTTTCACCGATGCGCTGTATAACCGCGGCGAACCCGCCTCGCTCGCCATCAGCGGAGATAGCAATGCCGCCGCTTACGGTGGTTGGCAGCGCACCATTCCCGCCATCGTGGCCGGCCGCTGGTATCGTGCCACTGCTTACTACCGCGCCGAGAATATTCCGGCCGAAAACTGGCAGGCTGTCTCACGTCTGGTTTGGCGGCAGGCCAACGGCCAACGCGCCGGCGATGCCGATTACCTCGCCTGGGCCCAGCGCGACGGCCAATGGACCCGGCTCACCATCGAAGCCCAAGCGCCGCCCAAAACCGCTGACCTCTTGTGGCAATTCCACCTGGCCAACGCCCCCCAAACCACGCTCTACTGGGACGACCTACGCCTGGAAGAGATTCCCGCGCCCGCCGCCCGCCGCGTGAAGATCTCCACCGTTTATCGCCGTCCTTCAAATACCAAAGACCCGGTGGGCGACTTTCTGGCCACCGTGGCAGCCAAGGTCCCCGCCGATGCTGACCTCATCCTGCTGCCCGAAGGCATCACCGTCGTCGGCACTGGCAAAGGCTACGCCGACGTCGTCGAAACGATTCCGGGCCCCACCACGGAGCGCCTGGCCAAACTCGCCCGCCACCGCAAAGCCTATGTCGCCGCCGGGCTCTACGAGCGCGAAGGCCGGGTGCTCTACAACACGTCTGTTCTGCTTGACCGGCAAGGGCACCTCGTCGGCCGCTACCGCAAAGTGTATCTGCCCGCCGCCGAGGTGGAAGGCGGCCTCACGCCCGGCAATAGCTACCCCGTCTTCCGCACTGACTTCGGTACCGTCGCCATGATGATTTGCTACGACGTCATGTTCCCCGAACCCGCCCGCGCCTTCGCTTCGCAGGGAGCTGACCTGATCCTGCTGCCCATCTGGGGCGGCAACGAAACGCTCGCCAAAGCGCGCGCCATCGAGAACGGCATTTACCTCATCTCCTCCGGTTACGACTATCCCAGCCACATCATCAACCCGCTGGGCGAGATCCTTTCGCAGGCCACACAGGACGGCACCGTAGCGAGCGCCACGCTTGACCTGGAACGGCGCTACCCGCTGCAATACCTGGGCGACGTCCGCACCCGGCGCATCAAAGAAAGCCGCCCCGACGTTCCCGTCAGCCTCCCGGGCTTGCGCAGGTAACAGGCGTGGTATGATCCAAAAAGGACCGCTATCGCGGAGAGATGGCTGAGTGGTCTAAAGCAGCGGTTTGCTAAACCGTCGTACTGGTCTAACCGGTACCGAGGGTTCAAATCCCTCTCTCTCCGCCAGACTTTCTGCTAATTGCACGCCTTTTGGCATGTACGTTCGGACACCTTGGTAAAATCGCCCGTGATCTTGCCCTCCAAATCCGGACGGCGCACACTGAAGCTCTCCACCACCGTTTGGCCATCTGCCGGACGCTGCTCGATCAACTGTTGTTCCCGCAATTTCAACTCACCGGCGCGGCTCGCGCGGCCGGGTTGGGCCATGCCGTAGACTTCCACCTGCGTCACTACGGTGCCGTCTGGGCTCTTGACGGCGTTCGATACCTTTTGCCCCGAAAGCTGCAAACGCCCGTCTGCCGTTGCAGCCTGATATTCGGCCACCTGCTCGGTCACTTTGCCATTGTCCTCGCGCCGCTCGATGTTCTGGCGGGCGGCTTCGCGGAAGCTGCCGTTGGGGTCTTTCCGGAAGGTCTTCACTTCTTCCTGGGTCACCTTCGGCCCAATCGTCCCGGTGCGTTCCAGCCGCTCCACCACCTCGAGGCCGCCGTTCAGTGAGCCGCGCTGGACTACGGTGGTCTCTTCCAACTGGGTGGCCGTCTTGCGCAGTTCGCTGAAACGCTTTTCGGCTAGGTTCAGACGGCCATTTAAGTCGCCGCGATAGACGGCGGTCTCCTTCGTCACTGACCCATCGGCGTTCTTGCGCTCCTCAATGCGGACCTTCTCCGGCTGGCCGTCGGCGCGGCGGATGGTGCGCTCGGTGACTTTACGCCCACCGCTGTCTTCGACGACCCGCTCCTCCACCCGATCCGGGTTCTGGTTCGGGGCTACCGTCTTGCGGCCGTTCAGGTCGTAAGTGTAGTCCTGGAAGGCGAATAGTACGAGGATAGCGATCATCCTCTTATCCTAGGGCCCAATTGCCAGGGCGGCAATGAGGGAAAGACCCTATAATTAGAGGGCATGAAGCGGTTCTACATCGAAACATTCGGCTGCCAGATGAACGCCCATGACTCGGAAAAGGTCATTGGCACCCTGGTGGGCCGCGGCTATGAACAGGTGGCGACGCCGGAGGCCGCCGAACTGATCATGTACAACACCTGCTCAATCCGCGACAAAGCGGAGCAAAAAGTCTTCGCCCGCCTGCAGGACTTCAAGCGCCAGCACTCCGGCAAAACCTTCGCCGTACTCGGCTGCGTCGCCCAGCAGGAAGGCGAGAAGATCTTTGAAAAAGCCCCGCACGTCAGCATGGTGGTGGGCTCTGCCAGCTACAATCGCTTGCCCGAGTTGCTGATCCAGATTGAGCGCGGCGACAAGCGCGTCACCGGCTTGAGCCTGGATACCGAGGACACGTTTGAGACGCCGCTCACCCGCCGGGACAATCCGCACAAGGCTTACATCACGATCATCGAAGGCTGCGACAAGAGCTGCGCTTATTGCGTGGTGCCATTCACGCGCGGACCGGAGCGTAGCCGCACACTGCAGTCCGTACTGCGCGAAGCCCGGGAACTGATCCAGATGGGCTACAGCGAGATCCAGTTACTGGGCCAAAACGTCAACAGCTTTCGCGATACCAGCATTTCCGGCAGCGCGCTAGGCCACGACTTCGCCTACTTACTCCGCCGCATCGGCGAACTACCGGGCTTACGGCGCGTCCGCTTTACGACGTCCCACCCGCGCGACTTCGTCAAGGACATTGTCGACGCCATTGACGAAAACCTGGTGCTGTGTAACCACATTCACTTACCCGTGCAATCCGGGTCGACTTCCGTGCTGCATCGCATGCAACGGCTATACTCTCGCGACGAATATCTGCGACGCCTGGAGTGGATGCACCAAGCGAAGCGCGAAATCGCCATTACCACCGACTTGATCGTCGGCTTCCCGGGCGAAACCGAGGCCGAGTTTGAAGACACGATGAGCTTGCTGGATGAAGCTCG
>JAYVUQ010000192.1:0-5449 GCA_043787785.1 Bryobacteraceae bacterium | reverse complement strand
GACAAGGCCGAGGCAGAGCAGCGTGAGTAATGAAAGCAACATCAGGGTCGGTAGTTAAAGACTACAGGGAATAGATGAATGATCGACGAGTAAGCAGTTAAAGTTCATTCATAATGAACCTAGAATACGATCGTAGGATGATAGACCAACGGCATTCTGGCCTCACCAATCGCAATTAGTTCGCCATCGTCACTGACGGCCTTCACTTGGCGCGCACCGCTCGACTCGATGAAGGGCGACATGCGAAAGGTGCGGCCCTGCCGGATGTGAGTGATGGCATCAGCATCCACCCGCACGGTGGGAAATTGCGGCAACAGGCTGGCCGACGGTAGAAGCACACTCCCCAATTGCCCAGAGGTCGCGCGAGCGATCAACTCGTCCATGGTGTACGCTTGACCATCGCCGAAGCCGCACGACTCCAACCGGCGCAATTCCGCTAAATGCGCACCGCACCCAGCCACTCGCCCCAACTCATGAGCAATCGCCCGCACGTAGGTGCCCGCGGAACAGACCACTCGCAAGCGGATCTCGGTGACGTGGCAGGCGAGCAACTCCAATTTTTCAATCGTCACCGGCACCGCCTTCAGGTCCACCGGCAGATTCTTTCGCGCCAGCTTGTAGGCAGGCACGCCATTGATCTTTTTGGCCGATATCGGCGGCGGCATCTGCGCGAGCGTGCCCAATTGCCGCCCCAGCCACTCGCGCACAGTAGCCGCATCCAGCTCAATCGCTTGGGGCTCACTAGTAGGCTCGCCTTCGCGGTCGTAGGTATCGGTGGCAAAGCCAAAACGGACGACGGTATCGTAGACCTTGCGTCCCACGGCGACGAACTGCGCCAAGCGGGTGGCTTTGCCCACCACGAGCGGCAAAACGCCGGTGGCCATTGGATCGAGCGTCCCTAGATGGCCCACCTTGGCTTGCCCCGCCAAACGGCGAACCTTGTTCACCGCGTCGTGCGATGTCCAGCCCGCCGGCTTGTCCAGTACGATAACTCCGTTCAGTTCCACTCCTTTCAGCCTAGAGCAGATTGGCTAGCGCTAAAATGGTGAAGACTCAAGCGCCGCATGAATATCTCCCCCGCCTGCATCATCCACCCGGACGACGAGCTCGACTACGTCGATGACCGCCCCGCGGTATTCGCGCTCTGGGCAGCCCAAGGCGAGCCCTATTTGGCCAAAACCAATTTCCTGCGCCGTCGGCTGCGTCGACTGCTGGGCGATTCCCGTTGGGCCAGCCTCCGGGGTGTCGCCGAACGCGTCGAGTATTGGCCTACCGGCTCGCGCCTCAGCGCCAACCTCTTGTACTACACCCTGGCGCGCGAATACTTTCCGGATACCTATGCCCAACGCATTAAGCTCCGTTATCCATCCTACGTGAGGCTAGTGAGCAACAACGCTTATCCACGCACCACCGTCACCACTCGCTTCGCGGGCGTCGATTCTCTTTTCTACGGCCCCTTCCGCTCGCGCGCCGCAGCCGAAGAGCTCGAAGGCCAGTTTCTCGATCTCTTCCAGATCCGACGCTGCCAGGAGGACCTGGTTCCCTCCCCGAATCACCCAGGTTGCATCTACGGCGAAATGAACATGTGCCTGCGCCCGTGTCAGGAAATGGTGGGCGAGGCCGAGTACGCGACGGAAGTGGCCCGGCTGCGGGAATTCCTTTCCAGTGACGGCCAAAGCCTCACCCTGACGATTGAGCGCGCCCGCGACCGGGCCAGTGAGAATATGGACTTTGAGGAAGCCTCGCGCCAGCACAAGCGCTTGGAGAAGGCGCAGCAGGTGATGCGACTGCGCGACGAGATGGTGCGCGACGCGGCGCAGTTGTGCGGAGTGGCCGTGCATAAGTCCACGTTGCCAGGTGCCGTTGAATTGCGTTTTTTCTTAGATGGCCAATGGCTGCCGGGCCGCAACTTTCGTCTCGACGGCGCGGGAATGTCGATGGACGGCCGGCTGCGCGAGTTGGCCGCGTCGCTGGAACCGGAAAGCCGCCTGACGCTCGCCCGCCGTCAGGAGCATCTGGCGCTGCTGGCCCGCTGGTATTACTCCTCGTGGCGCGACGGCGAGTGGCTGGGCTTCGCCGGTCGGCAGGAGTTGCCCTATCGCAAACTCGTACGGGCGATCTCCCGGGTCGCCGGCCAGGAACAAGCGGCTTTCAGCTTCTGATACCGGAAGATTCTCCCGCCCACGTTGGTGTTTGCGCGGAATCGCGATATTCTATCTTTGACTTCGCCATCCTGCCAGAAGGTGCCCGGCTCAAACGGCCTCAGTTTTCGGCAGCGACCTTGGCGCCACTTGACACAGTCCTCTGGGAGTTATTTCCTCCATGCCCATCGATGAAGAACTAGACGACTTCGACTACGAAGAAGAGCATCTCGATTTGGAGAGTGAGATTAGCGCTTACGACGATGATGATGACGATGGTGAGGACACCGCGCCGCCGTTGCGCGGGCTTTCCCCTCCCGCCGCGCTGCAAGCGTGGAATCCTCCTTCATCGCCCCCTCCGCCGGCGGTCAATGTGGACCCGGCGCTCACGACCCCGATTGAGCCAAAAACATCAATAAAACCGGCATCTCCAGCACCATCGCGCTCCCTCAAACAGTTGTCGTCCGCCGTCAAACCGAAAACCTCTTCCACAAAGAGTAGTACTAAGAGTGGAAATTTGACCATCACCCAAGCTAAAGTAAAAGCATCGGTGGCGAAGACCTCGTCTACCAAAGCGGTTGTGGCTCCGAAGGCCAAAACGAAATCGAAGGGAAATGTTCCAACGAAAGTAGTGGCGGTGAAGAAGGCCTCAGCCAAACCAAGTCAAGGGAGATCGATTTTTAAAATGAAATTTGCAACCAAGAAAGCTGCGAAGAAGGCCGCTCCGGCGAAGAAGGCCGCTCCGGTCAAAAAGGCCGCTGCTCCGGCCAAGACGGCTGCTCCGGCTAAGAAGGCCGCCGCTCCGGCCAAGAAAGCCGCTCCGGCTAAGAAGGCCGCGAAGAAGAAGTAACTTCTTTTCGCTCTTCCGTATTTACCAACAAAAAAAGGCGGCGCCTCGGCGCCGCCTTTTGCTTTTCCCGCTTACCGGTCGGGCTAGCTATTCACTACATCCCGGCACCGCTTGAACAATTCGAGCAACGCTTCGGCGTGTTCTTCAGAGGTGCGCAAGGTGCTCTTTCCGGCGAAGCCCGTCGCGGCTACGCCCTTTCCATATCCGGTATTCACCGCGATAAACTTCATCATTTCCAGGGCCACCTGATTTTTACCCTGCGCCTCGGCGGCCTGCTTCTCTTCGTTCGTCTTGGTCTCTTCGCTCATGCTTTCGTGTTTCTCCTCAAATTTCCTGACTCTAGAGGCTCGCTTCTGCCATAATCCATCAAGTATCGCATGCCGATTCGTGCCATCGAATTCGTTCGCAAACTCCGGGGTGGCGCGCAAGCGCACCTGATCCAAGCCGAAGACGGCCATTTCTACGCCGTCAAGTTTCAATCGAACCCCCAAGGCCGCCGCGTGCTGGTGAACGAGTGGATCGCCCACGCCGTCTTTGAACAGCTACGCATCGCTTCCGCAAAAGTAGCCGCCATCGAAATTACCGCGGAGTTTCTCGCCACTCATCCGCAGGTGAACCTCCAGCGTGGCTCCGAGTTCCTTCCGCCTCAACCTGGCTGGCACTTCGGCTCCCGCCTCGCCGACGATCCCCATCGCGTGGGCTTTTATGACTTTGTCCCCGACCAGTTACTCAACGAAGTTGTTAACTTAACCGATTTCCTGGGCGCACTGGTAGTTGATCGATGGTTAGCCAACGCCGATGCCCGCCAGGCGGTCTTCTTTCGCGCCAAAATCAAACCCTGGGCGCCTTCCGTCCAAGTACACGCTTCCAAGGTCGGCTTCGTCGCCATGATGATTGACCATGGCTATACCTTCGGCGGCCCGCAATGGCAATTTGCCGACGCCTCCGGCTACGGGCTCTACCATCGCACCGTCGTCTATCACTCCGTCACCAGGCTCGGCTCCTTTGAGCCCTGGCTGGAACAGGTGATGCACTTTCCAGAGTCAGTGCTTGAGGCCGCCCGCCATTCCCTGCCGCCGCAATGGGTGGAGGGCGAAGAGGACTTACTCGACAAAATGCTGCACACCCTGCTGCAGCGCCGGCGCAAGCTACCTGACCTGCTGGAGCTTTGCCGCACCGGCATTGCCCAACCCTTCCCCCGCTGGAACCCATAAGCATCCTGCTAAGCTGTCATTGAATGAAGATTACCGAGGAGAAAGTGCGCGACGTCGCCGAACTGGCTAACCTCCGGCTCACCGATGACGAGGTAAGCGCCATGGTACACGACTTGGACGAAATTCTCATCTACATGGAGAAATTGAGCGAAGTGGACACCGCAGGCGTGGAACCCATGGCGCAAGTGCTCTTCGATGCCGGCGAAACGGCAACGCTTCGCGACGATGTCGAGCGGCCAGACCGCCGCTTCACCTCCGCCGTCGCTACCGCCCACGCTCCCCAAGCGGGCCAAGGTTACTTCAAAGTCCCCAAGGTGATTGAACGCGCTTAGCATGACCATTTCGACTCTCACCATCTCGCAGATTCAAGCCGACTTGGCTTCCCGGAAGTACAGCGCCGCCGAACTCGCGCAAACTGCCCTCGACTTCGCGGCGGCTGAAAATCCCAAGACCAACGCCTACCTGCACTTCTCGCCTGAGCGCGCTTTAGCCGCCGCCCGCGCCGTGGATGAAAAGCTTGCGCGCGGCGAGCAAGCTGGCTTACTGGCCGGCGTACCGATCGCCGTCAAGGACGTCATTGTCACCCAAGGCGTGCGCACCACCTGCGGCTCGAAGATGCTCGAGAACTACGTGCCGCCCTACGACGCCACCGCGATCACCCGGCTCGAAAAAGAAGGCGCCGTCATAATCGGCAAAGCCAACTGCGACGAGTTCGCTATGGGTTCGTCGAACGAAAACTCGGCTTTCGGGCCGGTGCGCAATCCAGTGGCGCTCGACCGCGTGCCGGGCGGCTCCAGTGGCGGTTCCGCGGCCGTGGTGGCCCAAGGTACGGCTGTGGTCTCGCTCGGCTCCGACACGGGCGGCTCCATCCGCCAGCCCGCCAGCTTCTGCGGCATCGTCGGCGTTACTCCCACCTATGGCCGCGTCTCGCGCTATGGCTTGGTCGCCTTCGCCAGTTCGCTCGACCACATTGGCCCCTTCGCGCGCAATGTGGAGGATTCGGCCACCGTCCTCAAGGCCATGGCCGGCCACGACGAGTGCGACGCCACCAGCGCCGCCGCGCCAGTGCCCGACTATCACTCCATGCTCGATGGCCAAGTGCAGGGTCTGCGCATCGGTTTGCCGAAGGAGTATTTTGCAGGTCTCGAGAGTGAATCCGGCGCGCTCATTACGCAAGCCGTCGAGCAACTCAAGAAACTCGGCTGCGAGATCGTCGACATTAGCTTGCCCACCACGGAACAGGC
>JAYVUQ010000191.1:0-2436 GCA_043787785.1 Bryobacteraceae bacterium | reverse complement strand
GCCGCGGCTTGTGAGATCTTAGATCAGGTGTCGATTCCCTTGGGAACCGTGGTCGCCCTGTTGGGCGATGGGAAGCTGGGTTTGTTGATTGCGCAGGTGCTGGCGGCAAACGGCTTGCGGGTGCGCATGTTTGGCCGCCACGCTGACAAATTACGCATCGCCTCGTTGGCGGGTGTGGAGACCGAAGTAACTACCGGCACTTTGCCCCAGGCCGCATTTCGTTATGTGGTGGATGCGACGGGCTCCTCAGAAGGGCTGGCCCAGGCCGTCCGGATGACGGAGCCACGGGGGACGCTGATTATGAAGTCCACCGTGGCGAACGAGGTCGCCGTCGATACGGCAAACATCATCGTGAATGAGTTGACTCTGGTGGGCTCTCGCTGCGGCCGCCTTGAGCCAGCCCTCCGGTTGATCGCCTCGGGGAAGTTGCATTTGGACGAGATGATTGCGGCTCGCTATCCCTTGTCAGCCGCCCCCGACGCCTTTCGCTACGCGGCGACTCGGGGAACATTGAAAGTACTGCTGGAGGGCTGAGGAGAAAGTGGTTTAACAAACTGTTAATAACATGTTGAAATCGTTACGTTTCAATTCCGCTGGTGGATGGCCGCTGATCTAACGGATGAGGTCGGGCTCTAAGGATAGATGAGATACTGCTGCCGCAGTTGGGACCAGCGTTCCATGGCCGGTTCCCAGGATTGCTGGATCGCTTTGGGGTCTTCGAGAGCCTGGAATGCAGCGATGCTCTGCTGATTCCCAATCAGCTTGAGGTTAGCGGGAAAGTCAATTTTGCCAGGATAAAGGGTGTTCAGCGCGACGCAGATTTCGAGGCCCAGCCGAGTGGAATCGAAGGCTTCCCGATCGGTGATCACGAACCGAATCCCCTCGATGGTGCGCTTGGCAAAGTAAGAGGCTTGCGGGGTGAAGCGAGTCGGGTAGATGCGTACGCCGGGCAGCATGCGGCGATTCAGGTAGCCGGCCAGTTGCGCGCCGTTGATCCAATCGGCTCCGACCTGTTCGAACGGCGCATCGGTGCCGCGTCCGACGGAGTAGTTTTTGGAATACTCAAGCATCGCGACGCCGGGGTAGAGCAGGGCGGCGTTTAAAGAGCGCATGTTGGGGGAAAGGTCCACCCAGGTTTGGCCGGTGGAATCGTACCAGTCGCTGCGATGCCAGCCTTCCATGCGAACCACCTTGAGTTGCACGGGCTTGGCCAAAGTGGAGTTGATGAGGCCGGCGAGTTCGCCCAAGGTCATGCCGTGGCGCAGGGGCATGGGAATGGTGGCGACGAAGGAGACCAGGTTCTCGTCGAGCAGGGGACCTTCGACATGACGCCCACCGATGGGGTTAGGCCGGTCGAGGACGTAAAAGGTGAGGTTATGTTCGGCGGCGGCTTCCATCGCGTTCCTCATGGTGGAGACGTAGGTGTAAAAGCGCGCGCCCGCATCCTGAATGTCGAAGACCAAGCCTTGCAAGCCGAGCAAGTGTTGCGGATTCGGTTTGCGGGTTTGGCCCTGATAAAGGCTGTAGACCGGCAGGCCGGACTTTTCGTCTTTGGCATCGCCGACTTTCTCGTGGTCCTCTTTGCCCAGCAGGCCGTGTTCGGGTGAGAACAAGGCGGTGAGTTTGACGCCCGAGCCCAGCATGACATCGATATTGCGGCGGCCATCGGGAAACAGGCCGGTGTGATTGGTGATCAGGCCAATGCGCTGGCCGGCGAAGTCGGAGAAGTTCCTGGCGGCGGCGGCTTCGAGCCCGGTTTGGGTGGTCTTACGGGAAGGAGCGGGCAGGTTGGCGGCGACCACCGAGGCGACGCGTCCGCGCAGCGAGACCACTGCCGGCCGGCGGTAGGGATGCACGGAATTGGACATGAGGATGATGTAGGTTTGGGTGCCTGGGTCGACCCAGATGGAAGTGCCGGTGAAGCCGGTGTGGCCGTAGCCGGTGGCGGGAAAGAGGTCGCCGCGCTGGCTAGCGTACGCGGAGTCGATGTCCCAGCCGAGCCCGCGAACGGCGGACATACTGGGTGGGGTTTGCGGCGTGGTGAAGCGTTGGACGGTGAAGGGGGAAAAGATCTGGACATTGTTGGCTTGGCCCATGCCGAGCATCATGGCGCAGAACTTTGAAAGGTCGAGCGCGGTGCTGAAGAGTCCGGCGTGTCCGGCGATGCCGCCCATGAAGCGGGCGGTAGAATCATGCACGACGCCGCGAAGAGGAGCGGGAATGCCCTGATAGAGCTCAGTGGGGGCGATGCGGGGAATCCAGGAAGCCGGAGGCTGAAAGGTGGTGTCCGTCATGCCCAGTGGCGCGAAGATCTCGCGCCCGGTGAACTCGGCAAGCGTGACGCCGGAGGTGCGCCGGACGATTTCGCCCAACAGGACGAAGTTGATATCGGAGTAAATGAAGCGGGTATTGGGTTCGGCCACCGGCTTGTCTTTG
>JAYVUQ010000190.1:0-2212 GCA_043787785.1 Bryobacteraceae bacterium | reverse complement strand
GCATTCCGTCAGCGATGGTGAAGGGCGGTAAAGTACCGGCCGCCTGGTTCTTAGAACAAATCGGGGCCAAGGGCTTCACCAGGGGCGGCATCCGCGTGGCGGATTATCATGCCAATCTGATCTACAACGAGGGCTCGGGCCAAGCGGCGGAATTGGTGGAGTTAATTGACGAATTAAAGCGTAGAGTGGCGCGCGAATTCAAGATTGTCATTCGGGAAGAGGTGCAGTATGTGGGGTTTCCGAATCGCGAGAGCTATTGAGCCTACGATATACGAAGAAAAGGCGAATGTGAATCTGCCATTACCATTCGCGTCGAATTCTTCCCCGTTCAGCCTTCGCCTCTTCGCATCCTCCTCTCAGCTGTGTTTCAATTGAAGCTTAGGTTTTCTATGGCTTTACGTGATTTTCGGCCGAAGCGCGCGCTCATTGGAGCTTGGCGTCTCGCCCGTGAGTTGGCTTTGGTGGCAAAAGGACTCGCCTCCTCCGACCATGTGGTGCAGGCGCATATCATACCCATGCGCCGTTGCAATCTCGATTGCGGCTACTGCAACGAGTACGACGATGTTTCGAAACCAGTGCCCTTGGCCACCATGCTCGAACGCGTGGATCATCTGGCGCGTTTAGGCGCTTCGCTGATTACCATTTCGGGTGGCGAGCCCCTATTACATCCCGAACTCGACGAGATCATCGCCCGCATCCGCCACCACGGCGCGATTGCCGGCATGATCACCAACGGCTACTTGCTGGTGCCCTCGCGGATTCAACAGTTGAACGCCGCCGGGCTCGATCATCTGCAGATCTCCATCGATAACGTCAACCCGGATGAGGTCTCGAAGAAGAGCCTCAAGGTGCTCGACAAAAAGCTGCAGATGCTGGCCGCGCATGCCGACTTCCACGTCAACATCAACTCCGTCGTGGGTGGGGGCGTGAAGTTCCCTGAGGATGCCTACACCATTGCCACCCGGGCCATGGAGTACGGGCTCAGTTCGACCGTGGGCATTATCCACGACGGCCGGGGCCAGCTACAGGCCTTGCCAGAAGCGGTGCGCGAAGTCTTCTTTCGTGTGCGCCGCCTAGGCAAGCGCAGCTATGCCCGGCTGAATCACTTTCAGGAAGCAATCGCCCTCGGCAAGCCCAACAACTGGCGCTGCCGCGCTGGGGCGCGCTACCTCTACATCTGCGAAGAAGGCCTAGTGCATTACTGCTCCCAGCAGCGCGGCCACCCGGGCGTGCCGCTTGCCGCCTATGGCCTCGCCGACATCCGCCGCGAGTACCTCACAGAGAAAGCTTGCGCGCCGCATTGCACTATTTCTTGCGTCCACCAGACATCGCTGATGGATTTCTGGCGCGATCCGCAGACCATTCCCGCCCCGCATTTTGAGACGCCCGAGCCACTGGTGCAAATCCAGTCCGCTGGCCACTAAGTGGACAAACCGCGCATAGCCGTCATCGGCGCCGGCAAGTTCGGCCAGAATCATGTGCGCCATTTGAGCTCTCACCCGGGCGTGGAGCTCGTCGGCGTGGCAGACCCCAATCCAAGCGTTCAATTTCCCGGTCTCACCACCCGCCCTGACTACCGTGAGTTCCTCGGCAAAATCGATTGCGCCGTCGTGGCCGCCCCCTCCAGCCAACACGCCGGGATCGGCTGCGCCTTGCTCGAAGCGGGCATCGACGTCCTGATGGAGAAACCCATTGCCGAAGACGCCGTCGGCGCGCGCCGCCTGATCGCGCTGGCCGGGGAAAAGGGCCGCATCCTGCAGATTGGTCATCTCGAACGCTTCAACCCGGCCGTTGAAGCGCTCTCCGGCAAAATCAAGCTGCCTCTCTTCTTCGAAGTCCACCGGCTCAGTGCCTTCTCGCCGCGGAGCCTCGATATCGACGTCGTCCTGGACCTGATGGTGCATGACCTGGATCTGCTGCTCGCCTTCACCGGCCAAGCGCCCTCGGCTATCCACGCCGCCGGCATCCGCGTGCTGAGCGCGAAGGTGGATATCGCCAATGTGCGCCTGGAGTTCCCATCCGGCTGTGTCGCCAACCTCACCGCCAGCCGCGTTTCCACTGAGCAAGTGCGCAAGCTTCGGCTGTTTCAACCGCATGAATACCACTCGCTCGATTTCGCCAAGCAAGAGCTGTTCTCCATTCAAGCTGGTCAAGCTGGCGGCCCGGCTGGCTTTCAGTTCCAACATGCGGCCATCGTCAAGCGCGATGCACT
>JAYVUQ010000189.1:0-14532 GCA_043787785.1 Bryobacteraceae bacterium | reverse complement strand
CGCCAGTTTCCCCAGTTTCGCACCCTCACTGCCGCCGCCACCAAGGTCGGCAGCACCGACTATCATGCGCTGGAATTGCGCCTCAAGAAACGGCTCTCGTTTGGCCTTTCCATGGATCTCTCCTATACTTTTTCGAAGAATATCGGTTACAGCAGTCCCTCGTTCATCGGACGAGCCGTAACTACCGATGTGCTGCTGCAGGATCACTTCAACCCTCGCTTGGAGCATGCCATTCTGCCTTACGATATTCCCCACGCAATGATGCTGCATTATGCCTACGATCTGCCATTCTTCAAGAACCGGCGGCTCGGCGGATGGAGTTTTTCGGGCATCCACCGTTACCAGAGCGGCAACCCGATTCCGCTCTTCATGACCAATTCGATGCCGACCTTCAATCGGGTGCAGCGGCCGAATATCGTAAACGGCCAGCAATTCGCCACCGGTATTGGGATTGGCGATTTTCGTCCCAACGCTGATCGCGTCATCAGTCCGGGTGCTTTCTCTGATCCTGGCGCGTATTCCTTCGGTACGGCCGCGCCCTATTACAGGAATCTCCGAAATTTTACAGTATTCAGCGAGGATTTCTCGATCGTCAAGACGACCCGGATCACGGAAAAAATAAGTTCTGAACTCAATGCCCAGTTCATCAATGCTTTCAACCGGCATCGCTTTGGCGAAGTCGACAGCAACTACCGCAACGCAAGTTTCGGCAGCGTCAAGGCCGCCAGCTTTCCGCGCTTCATCCAACTCGGGCTGCGAATTCGCTTCTAGGCTGTCGTTTTCATAGCCGGGCGCAAAGCGAACGTCGGATTTTCGGCTTAAAACGAGACTGAATGTGACAGCCGGATTCAGGTGACATCCCGATACCGGATCGATGGTGGAGACCATGGCAAGCAGGGGAGCAGCCGAACGCCAGAGCTACCCCTGCGTAAGAAATCTTGTCACCGGCCAAAACAGCGCTGCCACAGCCGCCAAGCACGAATAGAAACGTACCCACCAGTTCGGCAAAGTATTTCTTCATGCTTAGCGCGCTGTGCGCTTCCATGGCCACGGTGATCCGGGCCCGGAGGTCTTGGGTCTCAGCGAGACGGAGGCGTATAGCCCGGCCCCCCCAAAAAAAAGCCGGTCACGCACGCTGGTGGCGAAGCGGGGATCAAAGGGGTCGGGCAACCGATCCCCGTTGCCCCCCGGGTCTGGCACCGTGTTGTACTTGCCGAACAACGCCGTCGTGGTGACGTAGGGAACACCACCGCGGCGTAGTTGCACCTCGGACCAGTTGGCGAGGGTGTTAAATCCCCAGGCCTTGAGGCGCGCGAGCTTCACGTCGCGCCAACGGCTGACATACTCGACGCCATACTTTCGCTCCAGGTTCGCGGCAGGGAAGTTGAAGGGGGTGGAGATTGGACCCTACACGGCGGTGGCCGTCGCATAATGGCGGGCGAGCGAATGCTCGCTCGAGGGCAACCAGGTGAACATCGCCTCGCGTCCGGTGGTGAAGGTGGTCTGCGAGAGCGCCATCGAATTGAAGCCCGCTGAGAAAAAGAGATAGCCAGTGGGGTCGACAAACCACCAGCGCCCTTCGTGTTTGGCGACGCGGAAGTACCCGGTCGCTTCCAGGCGCGGTCCGGCGGTGAATCCGCCAAACTCGGAGCGCTCTTCAAAGCGATCGATTCCCTCCAGTGACTCCGCTTCCTCGGCGCGCTGCCCTTCCAGGTCCTCTTCGGATTCTATTTTTCCTGGCCAGCTCACTCCGGTGAATTGTCCAAAGGAATCGACGATGCCCACGAGCGAGGCCCGAGGCCGCAGGCGCACATTGTCGACGATCAGCGTGAAGGTCTCGGCCGGCGAGCCCAGGAATATCTGCATCTGCGCGATGTGCGCAGTCTGCAGGAAGTAGCTGCCGTTCGAGCCCAGACTGCGCGCCCCCGGCCCGACGGGCAACCCACAGTAGTCCAGCGGATCGGCATTGGCGAGCGGGAAGGCGAACGTGGCGGTGGCACAGGGTTCGATGACGCCCGTGCCCGTGCGCCACACCACGACTCCGTCCGTGCGGATCTCGTCATCCACGCGCACGTTGAAGCGCACGGGTGTCTGGCCGGGGTTCGTGATGTCGTAAGCGATCTCACCCCACTCGCGCATGTCCCAAGGTGCGGTGGGCCGCAGGAACAGCGCCGGGAATGGCACCCGGCTGAAATTCGATTTCGAGGGCCCGCTGGCCGTGCTTGGCACCGTGCGATGTGGCGCGCACCACCGTATCGCGCGGAACGACCACCGACATCTAGGCGTCGGTTCCAAACGAATTGATCACCCGCTCTTCCGCTTCAACCGTCATCCCCAAGAGGATCACCGCCGCAGCACTCCACACACCTCTCATGGTCAATCGCACGCTCACGTGTACCCTATCATGAGCCGCTCTGCTTGTCCGGCCCAGCCGTCAACTGGGTTATGCGGTCGTTTGACCAAGCCGAACTGGCCAAAGCGGGCCGAGTCATGAAAAAGAAGTTTGCCGTCCAAAACCTAACCTTAGCCGACGCGCATGATTTAGCCATCATGCAGGAGTTGCGCAATAACCCGCGTTGTGTCGGGTGGGAGTGGCTGTCGGTGGGCATCTTTTTAAATAGGATTTAGCCGCAGCGGGCATCAGGCGGTACTGGCTTGGGCTAGGGCCATGGGCTGGGACTTACGAGGCCGGCCGCGGGGCGGAGCGCGGAGCCGGATCTGGTGGGTGCGCTCGAGGTTCTCGATGAAGGCGTCGGTACCGAAGGCGGAGTCCTGGCGCGTGGCCGGGCGGAGGTCGGCGGCTTCGCGGCGAGTGAGGGTCGCGAGGCTCTCCTTCCCGGTCGGCCGGTGTGGGGGCCGGCGTGGGCCAGCGTTGCGGGAATTGGTGAAGATCCAGCCAGCGGTGGGCCTTGGTCACGCCCACCTGAGAGTGCCGAGATGAGCGCGGACGGAGGACCAAGCGTAGGCACCGACCGAGCGGGAGAAGTAGGCGCGGACGACGTTCAATTCGACGTAATCCATCATAAAGAGCGAGATGGCATCGTTCCGGTCGCCGACGGCGACGAGGTGAAAGTGATTGATCATCAAGTTGTAGGCGGCTACCCGAACTTGGCGCTCTTCGCTGAGCGTGCCGGAGAAGGTGAGGAAATGATGGCGGTCCCTCGTCGGGGGTAAATACGGGTTGTTTGTTGGTGCCGAGTTGAGTGAGATGAAGCCAGTAGCCGGGCGGCGCGAAGCGAAGTCTGCGTGGCATTTTGCCCTCCTTCGGTAACTGTGTTTTGAAGGGGAAATTCTCACTCATTTGCAAAAACTTCCTTTGGGCCGTGGTTTTATGCAGTCAGCGATGGTCGCCCCTTCGCGACCGCGTTGCTCACCACAAGACGGTCCGCGGGTGGGAGGCGCGCAATGACCGCAACCGGCCACTACGGAAGCTGTGGAAGCCGACGGAGCCGATGGAAACTTTGGAAAACCGCAAAGCCGGTTTCCCGACAGTTCCCACCGCTCCTTGGAAATCCCGTTGGGATTTCCGCCGTTCCCACAGCCGAACAATCGGATATGCTAACCTGCATTCGGCGGACGATTCGCCAATTCTAATGGGCGTTTGCGGCTCTTGCACCGCGCGCCAGGAGGCCACCTCATGATCGGGAAACGGGGTTCCGGACGGATATGGAGTTTGTTTGCGGCCGGCGTTATCGCTTGCCTTCTCGCGATCAGTCCCAAACCTGGGAATGCACAGGTCCTCTACGGTTCCCTCGTGGGGAACGTAAGCGATCCGAGTCATGCCCCGATTCCGGGGGCGAGCGTCAGCATTACGCAGAAAGAGACAGGCCAAGTCCGCAAGGGCCTGACCAACGATACCGGCACCTACACCTTCCAGACTGTAGCGAGTGGGACCTACGCCATCAAAGTCAGCAAAGAAGGGTTTCAGACCACATCTCTGCCCGGAGTGGGCGTGTCCATCAACAACATTTCTCGCGCCGACCTGCAAATGAACATCGGGGCGGTGAGCGAGAGCGTGTCCGTCACCGCCGCTACCCCCGATCTTCAGACGGATCGCGCAGAGGTGCGAACCGAGGTCACAACCAAGGAGCTGCGAGAGCTTCCGGTCCCGCCCGGGCGCAACTATCAAAACTTGTTCCGGTCGATCCCGGGATTTTCACCGCCCGAAAACGCGCACTCGGTGCCCTCCAACCCTTCGCGCTCACTGCGCTACAACGTGAATGGCGCTAGCGCCAGTTCCAACGATGTTCGCGTCGATGGCGCCAGCCAGTTTAATGTTTGGCTCCCGCACGTCACGGCTTACACGCCCGCGCTCGAAGCGATCGAAACCGTCAACGTAGTAACCAACAACTTCGACGCCGAGCAAGGTCTCGCGGGAGGTTCCGCTGTCAGCGTTCAAGTTAAGAGCGGGACGAATCAGGTGCACGGGTCGTTGTTCGAATACCACAACGACAACAACACGAAGGCGCGTCCATTTTTTCTACCGGCAAATCAGGGCAAGCCGAAGTGGGTTTACAACCAGTTCGGCGGAACCGTGGGAGGGCCGATTGTGCGCAATAAGTTATTTTTCTTCGGAAGCTACGAAGGCACTTACGACAGGCAATTTGCCTTCCGCCTCCTGACCGTTCCCACTGATGCAATGCGACGGGGTGATCTGTCTCTATCGCCCACTCCCATTTACGATCCGCTGACCGGCGATCTCTCGAACGGTGCCAACCGCGCTGCATTCCCGGGCAACATCATCCCAGAAAACCGCATCGATCCGATTGCGCGCAAAGTCCTGAATCTGTTCCCACTACCCAACCGCCCTGGCAATCTGCTCCTCGATAACTATTTCGCCAGCGCGCCCTATAGTTTCGACCGGCATACAGGCGACGGCAAGATCAACTGGAACGCTTCGGATAAGTTCACGATGTACGCTCGCGTGAGCGTGCTCCGCTATGACATGTTCAATCAGGAATCCTTCGGTGCCAATGGCGGCCCCGAGATCAGTAGCGCGGGGGGAAACCCGGGGATCGGCTTTGGAAATACAGGGAGCGCGACGATCGCGGGCACTTATGTTCTGAGCCCGAAATTGATCCTCGACGCCAACTTCGGCTACACCGTGATGGACAGCAATGTGGAACAGTCGGGCCTCGACAAGAACCTCGGACTAGCGATGGGGATTCCCGGTGTCAACGGCACACGGCGATTCGAGGGCGGCCTGCCGCGCTTCTCTGTCAGCAACTACACCAACGTGGGCATCAACAACGACTTCATGCCCTACTTCCGGCACGATCCACAGTTTCACTATGTCGCCAATTTGAACTGGACCAAGGGCTCTCACAACATCCGTTTTGGCTTTGACTACGCCCGGCAGAACATGAATCATACCCAGCCGGAATTCCCCGGCGCCAGCCACGGCGCACAGGGCGGCTTCAACTTCGGAGGTGGACCCACGCAAATCCGAAACGGCCCGAGTGGCAATCAATTCAATTCGATCGGCACGCTGTTACTCGGTTATCACACCCAGGCGGGCCGCATCCTCCAGGTGCCTGATGAATATACGACGCGGACTTCTATGCGCAGCCTTTATATTCGCGATCAGTGGGCGGTAACGCGCAGACTGACGCTGACTTTCGGCACTCGCTGGGAATACTTCCCCATGCCCAGTCGAGGCGATCGAGGTCTGGAGGTATACGATTTCCAGAACAATAAGATGATGGTCTGCGGCGTAGGGTCGGTCCCCAGGGACTGTAATGTGCAGATTAGTAAAACCGGCTTCGCTCCGCGATTTGGCTTTGCCTGGCGACCTACCGAGAGTCTGGTTATCCGCGGCGGCTACGGCATCACTAACGATCCATTCAATCTCGCCAAGCCCCATCGCACCAATCACCCTCTGCTGCTCGCCTTGACCGTGCCCGCGCCGGACTCCTTCCTGCCAGCGGGACGCCTGTCAGAAGGCATACCCGAAATCAAGGCTCCCAATCTCGGCAACGGCATCATCGACATCCCCAACACAGTCGGTGTAAACTCGACGCCGCACGACTTCAAGCGCGGATATCTACAATCGTGGAATCTTGTAGTGCAGAAGCAGCTTTGGGCCGGCTTTACCGGGGAAGCGGGTTACATCGCGACACGGCAGACGAACCTTTTGGGCTATCTTGACCTGAACGCGGGACAGATCCCCGGTTTGGGAACACGCGGACAGCCTTATTTCCCGAGTTTCGGACGGACAGCCCGTACCGCGGCCGTTCAGCCGATCGGCAACACTCATTACGATTCGCTGCAAACGAGGCTAAACCGGCGTTTTGCCAACGGCGTTCAGATGGGAATGTCGTACACGTTCTCCAAGGCGATGGGCATCTGCGGCGCGGGCACACAGAGCGATAACGATCCCTGCGTGCGTGCGATCGATTACTACCGTCTAAACTGGTCGCCGCTCGGCTTCGACCGTACGCATAATTTCCAGGCCAACTTCATTGCCGAATTGCCCTTTGGTGCGGGGAAGAAGTTTGCCCAAAGCGGCATCGCCAAGGCCCTCCTCGGGGGCTGGCAGGTGAACGGCCTTTTCAGCGCCTACAGCGGCACGCCTTTTACCGTCAACTCCGATGGCGCTTCCCTGAACTTGCCGGGCAGCACCCAGCGAGCAGACCAAGTGAAAGCTCAGGTACAAAAACTGGGCGGCGTCGGCAGAGGTCAGGCTTATTACGATTGGACGGCATTTGCACGCGTTACGGAAGCCCGCTTCGGGACCTCGGGATTCAACAACCTTCGTGGTCCCGAACTGGTTAATCTCGACATGGGGCTATTCCGTCAGTTCCGATTCAACGAGCGCGTCAGCATGCAATTCCGCGCCGAAGCCTTCAACGCGACCAACACGCCGCACTTCAGCAACCCGAGCAGCAATATCTCGAACTTGCGTCTCAATCCGGATGGGACCTTCCAACAGGGAGTCTTCGAGGTGACGGGCGTCACGGGCACGGGACGGGAAGGCATTGACGAGCGTGTGTTCCGGTTCGGGCTCAGGATCGGGTTCTAAGCAAGGGCGGGGACGGCCAAACCTTTCATTCGAGGGCCGGATTCTCACTACCCCAGCCGCATCTCAGTAGTCACCGGACCGTCACGTCACTTGGCCTATCGGGCAGCGGGCGGCGCGTCCTGCCGGAATTCAAGATCTCGACGATCGTATCCAACCCGGTAGGGCGGAAGGTGGGATAGGTCCGGCTCTGGCAGCCCCAGGCGCTTCCGGGCCCGTTCCAGACGTGGCAGGAGTTTCACTTCGTGCGCTCATTTGCGGCGTGAAGCGGTTTTCTAGACGTTCAGGACGACGGAAAAGTGTCTTCATATTCTATCCATTGTGACACCTGGCAAACCGCAAAGAAACCCCGTATTTATTGGTCTTTTCGCTTGATGATGCTCGCCTCACAGAGCGATGCTGGTGACCATGGTTGTATAGGATACGTGAGGGTTCAACGGACCGACAGGCCGAGCAGGGCGTCTCGCTGGAGGCCCAGGAGGCCAAGATTCGAGCCATGGCGACGGTCCAAGGTACCGAGTTGCTGGACGTCATCGTGGACGGGGGCGAGTCGGCCAAAAGCCTTAAGCGGCCGGGCGTCGAGAGGCTCCTGGCTCTGGTCAATTCAGGCAAGATTCAGGGGGTTATCATTGCCAACCTAGATCGCCTCACCCGCAGCGTCAAGGTGATCTCGGTCGCCGAATCCCTCGACACTGGATCTGCTGCCGGCAGGCTCTTGATCACGATCATGGGCACCGTTTCGCAGTGGGAGCGCGAGGCGATCGGTGAGCGAACGAGCGATGCCCTGCGCCACAAGCGGGCGAACGGCGAGCGCACCGGAAATATCGAGTATGGCTTCCGCTTGGCCGCCGACGGGCGGCATGTGGAGCCGGACAGTACCGAACAGGCGGCGGTCGAAGCCATCCGCGCGCTGCGGGCGGATGGGCATAGCATGCGGCGCATTGCCTCGACGCTCAACAGCCACGGCCATCGTACCCGGCGAGGCACCACTTGGCGGCTGGAGTCCGTTAATCGTATTGTGAAGCGGTCGCGCCACGAGGTCCCGTCCTCTACATGCCCATAGCTGATCGCCTTGATCGAAGCAGCGGGAAAGTTTGTGGTCGTGTTCTTGCTCCTCCCCGCCCTCATCCAGGCGAAGAAGGCGGCAGGCCCGCAGAAGGATGCGCTGATGTTGACCGAGTTGGAGGCCTGTGGAAAGCCGGACAGGAGGACTAGCGGAAGCGCAGGGGCCGCCTGGTTTACCATCCGCAGGCCTGGTCTTGAGGAACCGGCCCCAGGTTGATGTCGATTAGCAGAACCGGCTCGGCGCGGCGAAGCCATAGGGTACAATCGAGCCAAACTGATGCCTCTCACTCCCGGCGACCAACTCGGGCCTTACGAAATCCTCTCGCCTATCGGCGCGGGTGGAATGGGTGAAGTCTACAAGGCCCGCGACACAAGACTCGACCGTACCGTCGCCATCAAGGTCCTGCCCGAGCATATCGCCAAGCGTGACGACGTCCAGCAGCGCTTCGAGCGCGAAGCTCGGGCTATCGCATCATTAAACCACCCCCACATCTGCACCTTGCACGACATCGGCCGGGAGGACGGCCTGGAATATCTAGTGATGGAGTTCATCGAGGGCGAGACACTCGCCGCGCGCCTGGCCCGGAGCCCTCTGCCCTTCGAGCAAGGCCTGCAGTACGGCATCCAAGTGGCCAGCGCGCTGTCAGCCGCTTATCGCCAGGGCATCACGCATCGGGATCTGAAACCGGGCAACATCATGCTCACCAAGTCAGGCGCGAAGCTACTCGACTTTGGCTTGGCCAAGTGGCGCGCGCCGGGGGCAAGCCCAGCGGCTGCCGAGGCAGAGACGGTGACGGTGGGACTCACCGAAGCAGGGGCCGTCCTCGGCACACCGCAATACATGGCTCCAGAGCAGGTGGAAGGCAAGGAAGCCGACGTGCGGAGCGACATCTTCTCCTTCGGCACCGTGCTCCACGAAATGCTCACCGGCCGCAAGGCGTTTAGCGGCAACAGCCGAGCCAGCCTGGCGTCGGCCATTCTGACGTCGGACGCTGCCTCGGTCTCGTCACTGCAGGCGCTCTCCCCATCCGCGCTTGATCGCGTGGTGAGCAAGTGCCTGGCCAAGGATCCGGACGGTCGCTGGCAGCACCCGCACGATCTCGAAAGCGAGTTGCGTTGGATCGCCGAGGGTGGCGCTCTCGGCACCAACCCACGGAAGAGCCGCGAGCGGCTGACTTGGGCGATGGCCGCGGCGCTGCTACTGCTCCTGCTGGCGGGCGGAGCGTGGATGGCGACTCGTGCCGGGGTCGCGCCGCCATCCGGGCAAGTTACGCGCTCGTCGCTGATGCCGCCGCCCAGCTTGTCCTTCGTGCCGTATAACTTCGGGGTGTCGCCGGATGGCGCGCGCCTGGCATTCGTGGCCGTGGGGCAGGACGGCAGGAACGGGCTCTGGATCCGCACGATGACCGGTTCGGGCGCGCAGCAACTGAATGGTGCCGAGGGTGCGGCCCATCCTTTCTGGTCTCCCGACAGCCAGCACGTAGGTTTCTTTGCGGAGGGCAAGCTGAAGACGATGGACATTGCGGGCGGTGCGGTGAAAATCCTGAGTGAAGCTCCCGTGGGCCTGGGAGGAGCTTGGAACCGGGACGGAGTGATCCTTTTCGCGCCTGGCACCCTCGGGCCGTTGTTGCGGATTTCAGCCACTGGCGGCACTCCTACGCGAGCCACCCCGCTGCCACACGCGGGCAGCGGCCAGGGGCATCGTTGGCCAGTGTTTCTGCCCGATGGCAAGCACTTCCTCTACTTCGTAGACTGGAGCAACAAAGCTGACGCTCAGCAAGACGGTACCTACCTGGCCTCGCTCGATTCCGGGGAAACCAAGCGCATGTCGGATCTTAAAGGAAACGTGGTCTACTCTTCCGGCAACTTACTCTTCGTTCGGGATCGGACCTTACTGGCGCAGCCCTTCGATCCGGCGCGGCTCGAGACCACCGGACCCCCCGTGCCGATCGCCGAGCAGGAACTGGAGAAGGATGCCGCGTTTTTGAAGTCCGGCTTTTCGGCCTCCGAAGGCGGGCTGCTGGTCTTTCAATCGGCGTCTGACGTTTCGTCGCGCTTCGGCTGGTTTGACTCCAGTGGCAAGGAACTGGGCCAACTGCCGGAGACCGGCTACAAGGACCCATGCTTTTCGCCCGATGGCCGTTTTCTGGCCATGACCTCCGATGACGAACGAAACGGCAAACACAACATCCGCGTTCATGATCTTAAGCGTGGCCTCAGCAGCCGAATCACCGAAGGCGGAGACGACGAGTTTCCGGTTTGGACGCGCGATGGCAAATACATCACTTACCTGCACGGCGCCACCACCTCCTCCGCCACAGGCATCACCATTGGCCATGTTGCGGCCAACGGCTCGTCGCCGCCGCAGGTGCTGCTGAAAGGAGCCATGATGATTCCCAATGACTGGTCACCGGACGGGCGCTACCTCTTATTCATGAACATCGGAGTCTTCCCCCCTCACTTCGGGATATACACGCCCGCAAACCAGCAAGTTACCACCTTCGGCACCAGTGGCCCCGCGGCCGAAGGCCAGTTCTCGCCTGACGGCAAATGGGTGGCCTACCAAGGGCTGGGCGGCCCGGCCGGCGGCGACATCTTTGCCCAAGCGTTTCCGGGGCCCGGCGGCCGCATTCAGATTTCGAGCGGCGGAGGCAATCAGCCCCGCTGGAGCCGCGATGGCAAGCGGATCATCTACGTTCGTCCTGATAAGAAGCTTATGGAAGCGACGTTTAATTCGCAAACCGGAACGGCTGGGGTACCCCGCGTGCTTTTCCAGACGCGCATCACCTCGGCCAACTTTGTCCTGTTCCAACACGATGTTTCCCCGGACGGCCGCTACCTGATCAATTCCTTCCCGGCCAACAACTCCTCACCGCTTACGTTGCTGACGGGCTGGACGGCGCTGGCGAAGGGGCGCTGATGACTACGCTCACGCCCGGCTTACGCTTGGGTCAATACACTCTGGAAGGGCACCTGGGCGAAGGCGGGATGGGAACGGTGTTCCGCGCCCTCGACACCAAGTTAAACCGGCCCGTGGCGATCAAGTTTCTGTCTGACTCCCTGGCCGACGCTCCCTCCCGGCGACGCTTCCAGCGCGAAGCGCAAATGGCGTCCTCCCTGAATCATCCGCACATTCTCACGGTGTACGACACGGGGGAGTTTGAGGGGCGGCACTATCTGGTGACGGAGTTTGTCGACGGAGGCACGCTGGCCGATTGGGCGAAGCGCGAAAAGCGCACTTGGCGGCAGGTGGTTGAACTACTGTCGGGGATTGCCGACGGCCTTACGGCCGCGCATGACTCACAAATTCTCCATCGCGATATCAAGCCAGCGAACATCCTGATCTCGAAGAGCGGCTACGCCAAGCTGGCGGATTTTGGTTTGGCGAAGTTAGTGGAGTCTGCGACAGACTCCACCCGGACGCTGACGCAAAACGCGACCCAACTGGGCGCCGTGATTGGCACCCTGGCCTACATGTCGCCGGAGCAGGCCTCCGGCAGTCCACTCGATGCCCGCAGCGACATCTTTTCGGTCGGGGTAGTGCTCTACGAAATGGTGGCGGGCCGGCGGCCGTTCGTGGGCAAGACCCATCTCGAACTGGTGCAAAACGTGATCAACGCCACCCCGGAGCCGTTAAGCGACGAGGTGCCGGCATCGCTGCGCGAAACCGTCGGGAAGGCCTTGGAGAAAGATCCGGCTGACCGCTATCAAAGCATGCGGGAACTGGTGGTGGACCTCCGCCGTCTCTCGCGCCGGACCACAGTGGATGCCGTGCCGGTGCCTGTCAAGCTCCCTGGCAACCTCGATTCGGTACCGAAAGTCTGGCTCGTTGCGGCAACCCTCGCGGTAGTGGCTTTGGCGGTACTGGCCATCGCCGGGTGGTGGCGGCCCCAAGCTGCAGCGCTCAATAATCCAGCCACGGAACTGATGCTGTCCATCGTTCCCACGGCAGGCACTCTCGCGCCGGTCGGAGGGTTGAGTGGAACCCCGCAAATCTCTCCCGACGGCTCCGCCCTCATCTTCGATGGACCCGCCGGCATGCAACTGCGCCGGCTGAACAGGCTGGAACAGGAATCAGCACCCCGGGCTGGGGATGCAATGAGTGGGCGGGGATTCTGGTCTCCCGATTCAAAAGCTTCGTGTTTTCCGAGTCCGATAGCCTGAAAAAGATGCGCTTGCCCGATGGCGCCGTGGAGGTGATCGCCAAAGGCTTGGGCGGGCCGCTGCTGGGAGGCAGTGTTAGCGACAACGGCACTATTTTGGTCTCGATTGTGAAGGACGGCCTGGCCCTGTATGCGGTGTCTGGATCCGGTGGAGAGATCAAGCGCGTCGAAGTCCCCGCACTCGGTGGGATTCCCCTCAGCCGGCCCCAATTCTTGCCGGGCGGAGAGGATTTCCTGTTCGTCAGCCGCGACGCCACCGACGACACTGGGGTTCACCTCGCCACGCTGGGTAACGGAGCGGCCGCCGACCCGGTTCTCCTGATGAAGAATCCCACTCAGGTCTGCTACACACCTGCTGGCGGAGGGCGAATCCTTTTTGTGCGGGACGACGTGCTCTATTCCCAGAGGCTGAATCGAGCGGCCAGAAAGCTCGAAGGGGAACCCGAGTTGTTGCAGCGGGGAGTGGCTTCGTCGCCTGCTTATTCTCAGGCGAATTTTTCGGTTTCGCGCGCCGGCACCTTGGCGTGGCGGCCGGGATGGGCCGGCCTGTCCCAGGTAACGATACTGGACCGGCGCGGTAGCGTGGTGGGTACGGCGGGCCCTCCGTTGTTGGTCCAGACGATGAAACTCGCGCCCGACGAGAAGCACTTGCTTTTGGGAGGGAACGGCGTCGCGTGGTTGCTGGAACCCAACCAGCCCTGGCTTCTGCGCGTGGCGCAGGGTGCGTACGGCACGGTCTGGTCGCCGGATGGGTCGAAGTATCTGGAGTCGAAGCCTAGCCCACAAGGCATGCGTCTTATCGAACGCCCGGTGAACGGTTCGGGCGAGGCTCACGAACTCCCCACCCCTCCCGGTTTTGTACGCGTGTGGGACGTTTCGCCGGACGGCCGGCACTTGCTATTCAATCGGGGAGCGATGGATACCAGCATCTCTTCGTCCCGGCTAGACGACGCGGCTGCGAGCGCCAGGGTGCTGGTTCAGAGTGGCGAATCCTTCAGCAGCGCCATGTTCGCGCCCGGCGGGAATTGGATTGTGTATCACGCCTCATCATCAGAGGGCAAAGGGGGAATCTATGTCCAACCCTTTCCGGGGCCGGGTTTGCGTCAGCAGATCGCGGCCGGCGGCAATTACCCGGTTTGGCGCAAAGATGGCCAGGAAATCGTGTACCTGGATCAGCACCTGGGCAAGGACTACCTGTGGTCGGTTTCCGTGGCCACCACCGGCGGCGAGTTACGCGCTGCCGCACCGGCTCCGTTGTTTCCCGTCCGGCTGCCGGCCGCCTCCTACCCCGACTTAAATTTTCTGGCGGTATCCCGCGACGGTTCCCGCTTCTATATCCCGCAGGCAGTGGAGCAGCCAGATATGAACGTTATCCACGTAAAGGCTGGATGGATGAAACCATAGGAGGCTCGTTACTGCGCCGCACTCACTGAACCTCGTCATCATCTTCCGTTCGGTCGGGAACGACTGGCATTCGGCGATGCGCTGCGGTTCAGATACCATCCACGTTCCGCAGGCCCAAGTCCGGCCGCCGGCTGAAGGCTCAGGGGGATTTTTCCTTGGGCCTCATTCACCAATTAGATCCTGGTGGCCGGGTTATTGATAATCGACTGCCCGTTTAGAAGCTTGCCCGGCTGGTCCCATGCAGTATCCTTGGTAGCTTGATGACCCCTGGCGAGCGCATCGGCCCCTACCTCATCGAAGCCCTTATCGGCGAGGGTGGCATGGGCGAGGTCGGAAGTCCTGAATCGTTACTGTGACGGACTGCAACGCCTGGGCGGGAGATCGGACCAAGCGGTCTTCGAAGTCAAGCAAGCCATGGCGGCGGTAAGACTCACTCGATGATCGCCCTTGGCCTGCTGGCCAAAGATTCGGCCCTCCGCTCGGAGGTCGTGCCCGAGATCGCCAAAGCGTCGGCGTTGGGCACCGCCAAAATCGTCGCCGTCAATGGAAGGTTTGGATTTGAGAAGACCTTTATTTGGGGCGAGATTGCCCGGCAGTTAGAGAAGGTCAATGAGTTTTCAAAGTTCTGGCGCGACGGAGCCAAGGCCCCTTCCGAGAGTGACTGGATCAGCCTCATCGACGATGAACCAACGCTGATTCTCATGGACGAACGGCCACCTTACTTTGACTACGCAGTGACACGCCCCCGTCAGGCACGCCACAACTTCTTCGGAGTAAAATTCGGTTATCGCGATCCCCAGCTACGTCTCGAGCCGATCTCTTCATCGGAGAGGTAGGTCAGACTATCCTGGGCCTTTCGAATTGCCGGAGCAAATCCAACGA
>JAYVUQ010000188.1:0-7439 GCA_043787785.1 Bryobacteraceae bacterium | reverse complement strand
AACGAAAAGGTCGCCAAAACCGGTGTGGACGCGGCTCGCCGTAAGTTTACCCCCGAGTTCATCAACCGCTTGGACAAGATCGTTGTCTTTAAGGCTTTGGGCAGCGACCAACTAAAGCGGATCTTGGACATCGAGCTCAGCTTCGTTCAGCAGCGAATCTTCTTGTCGAATCCCGACCGGGCCTTTGTCTTCGTCGCTACGCAGGCCGCCAAAAGCTTCCTTCTCGGCGAAGGCACTGACTTGCGCTACGGCGCCCGCCATCTCAAGCGCTCCATTGAACGCTGCCTGGTGCAGCCCCTGTCGAACTTGATCGCCACCGAGCAGATTCGTGGCGGCGACTACATCCGTGTCGACTGTGCCGAAGACGGCCCCGCGCTCGAATTCTCGAAAGAAGCTGAAGGCTTGCCTATCAATGCGATGGTGGAACTGGTCGATCACCAAGTCCCCAACACCCTTTCGGCGCTAGCCAACGCTGTCGGTTTCGAAAGAACCCGCACCGTCTCCGCCCGCTCCAGCCGACGCAATTAGCCCACAGGTCAGCGGTGGGGCACCTCTCTGTTCCAGGCCCGCCTACAGCCAAAAAAGCTCTTAAAAAGTCACCATGCGCGCCCCGCGAATGGCCGGGTTGGTGCGCAATTCGGCGATCACTTCCTCCGAAACATCCGCGTCCACTTCCACCACCGCGATCGCCGTCAAGGGTTCACCGGCTACCGCCCGCGTTTCTTCGCGGCCCAACGAGAAGTTCGCAATGTTGACGCCGTGCTTCCCCAAAACGGAACCAATAAAGCCGATGACGCCGGGGACATCGTTATTCTTGAGCACCAGCAAATGGCCCGCCAGCATAGCTTCGCAGTAGATGCCGTCCACCATCAGCAAGCGTGGGCGGCCAAGCACCACCGCGCCTTCGACGGTAACGGTGCGGGTGCTGGTTTCGAGCTCAATGCGCACGGTATCCACATGCGCGGCGCGCTTTTCATGACACTCTGAAATCGACAAGCCCCGGTCGCCCGCAATCTGCATCGCGTTCACCAGATTGGCCTTCATCGACAAAGAGCGATTCAGCAAGCCGGCCAGCGCGGCGTTGCGCACCAACTGCGTATTCTGCTCCGCAATGCGGCCCGAATAGGTGATCTTCACCTTGGCTGGATTGCCAGTCGACACGTAGGCCGCGAACAGTCCCAGGCGCTCGGCCAAGGTAATGAAGGGGCCCATCGCCCGATAGGCTTCCTTCGACATCGCCGGCATGTTGACGGCGTGGATGGCCACGCCTTCAGTGAGATATTGAATGATCTGGTCGACAATCCGGTGGCCGACAATCTCCTGCGCCTCTTCCGTGGAAGCGCCAATGTGCGGCGTGGCGATCAGGTTTTCCTGTTTCAACAACGGGTGGTCCGGCGGCAACGGCTCGGTATCGAATACGTCCAGCGCGGCACCCGAAACTTTGCCACTCTCCAGCGCCGCCACCAGGGCCATGCTATCCAGTAACTCGCCCCGAGCGCAGTTCAAAATCTTCACGCCATCTTTCATCTTGGCGATGGAAGTGGCGTTGATCATCTTGGTGGTTTCCGCCGTCAGCGCCACGTGCACCGTGAGGTAGTCTGCCTCGGCATAGAGGGCGTCCAGTTCCACCAGTTCCACGCCCAGGTCGTCAGCGGCCTGTTGACTGACATAGGGGTCGTGCCCGACAATGCGCATCCCGAAGGCCTTGGCGCGCAGCAGTACTTCGCGGCCAATGGCGCCCAAGCCCACCACGCCCAGCGTCTTGCCCCGCAATTCGGAGCCCATGAACTTCTTCTTCTCCCACTTGCCGGCCTTGGTGGAGGCGGCGGCTTGGGGGATGTGCCGGGCGAGCGAGAGCATGAAGCCCAGCGTCTGTTCGGCCACGGCCACGGCGTTGCCGCCGGGCGTGTTCATCACGGTGACGCCGGCCTGGGTGGCGGCGGGCAGGTCCACATTATCCACGCCCACGCCGGCCCGGCCAATCACGCGCAGGCGCGGCGCCTTGCGCAGCACGTCGGCATTCACCTTCACCGCGCTGCGCACGATAAGCGCGTCGCAATCGGCCAAGTGCTGCTGATATTCGCCAGGCGACGAAACGATTACGTCCCAACCCGGCTGTTGCATCAATTTATCGATCCCGGCTTGGGCCAGGGGTTCGGCAATCAAGATTTTCATGCTGGTTTACGCACCTACGAGGGCTGGCTGCGGAAGGGCAGCTTCAGCATAGATCTTCTGCACGGCGGCCACGCCCGTGCCATACACGACCGGATGGCCATTGGCATTCAAAATCACTTCGAGCGCCGCTACCATGGAGAAAAGGTCCATGAAGTCGAAGTAGCCGAGATGGGCGATCCGGAAGATCTGCCCCTTCATCTCCCCTTGGCCGTTGGTGATGATGGCGCCGAAACGCTGGCGGAACTCCTTGACGATGACGCCCGAATCCATGCCCTTCGGAGCACGAATGGCGGTCACACTGCCCCCGGGAGTCGAGGAGAACACCTCCAGGCCCAACGCCTTCGCTGCCGAACGCGTCGCCCGGGCCAACATTTGGGCGTTGGCCACCAGCTTGTCCATGCCGAGGTTCTTGATGTATTTCAGGCTCTCGGCCAGCGCCAGCAGCAGCGACGTATTCGGCGTCCAGGCGGACTCGCCGTTTACCGCATTCTTCTGCTCGCGCTTCAGGTCAAAGTAAAAGCGCGGCAATTTGGCCGCATCGTTCAGCGCCCACGCCTTCTGGCTGATCGACAGCAGCGAGATCCCAGGTGGAATCATGAAAGCTTTTTGCGAGCCGCCCACCACAATGTCGAGTCCCCAGCCGTCGATATCCAGCGGCATGGTTCCTAAGCCGGTAATGGCGTCCAGCACCAGAATCGCGGGCGTCTTGCGCACCAGAGCGGCAATCGCCTCCACGTTGTGGGCGGAGCCAGTCGACGTCTCCGACGCTTGCAGCATCACCGCGCAGACGTCGGGGTTTTCGGCCAAAGCCACCGCCACCCGCTCCGGCGTCACCACTTCGCCATAAGGCGATTTCAAAGTGATGGCCCGCAACCCGTAGGCTTTGGCGACATTTTCCCAGCGCTCGCCGAATTTGCCGGCGCTCAGGATGAGTACCGCATTGCCGGGAGACAGGAAATTGACGACTGAAGCTTCCAGCGCACCGGTGCCGGAGCTCACCAGAATGAGCACATCATTCTGGGTCCCCATCACGGCTTTCAGGTCGGAGAGGACTGCTTTGTAGAGCTGGCGGAAGTCCTCGGTGCGATGGTGAATGTCGGCACCCATCATCGCGTGGAGGGCCTGGGGTAGCAACGGCGTGGGGCCAGGCGTGAGCAACCGTTGTTTCTTGATGTACATGGTTAGAATTAAAACTTGGACGCGAGAAGCGCTTATTCCCTAGAATATCAGACAGCATGTCACTCCTTGCGCAATTGCAGATAGACTTGGTCGCCGCCATGAAGGCTAAAGAAGAGTTGAAGCTCGCTACCGTGCGGATGCTGAAGACCGCCCTGATGAAGTGGAAGGCCGACAACATGAAGGAGCCCGACGAAACCGCCGAGCTCCAAGTGATGAATACCCTCCTCAAACAGCGGCGCGAATCGGCCGACTCCTTCCGCAACCATGGCCGCGAAGAAGCGGCGCTCAAAGAAGAAGCCGAGTTCGCACTCATTGAGGCCTACATGCCGTCGGCGCCTTCGGACGAAGAGATCGACGCCGCCATCGCCGAGGCGATCGCCTCCACTGGCGCTACCTCGGCCAAGCAGATGGGGCTGGTGATGAAAGCCGTGCAGGCCAAGTTCGCCGGCAAACGCATAGACGGCAAAGTGGTGAGCGAAAAGGTGAAAGGGAAACTGCCGTGAAAATCTGGGTCGTCCTGCTCGCCGCGGGCCTCTCCGCGCAAACGCAAAAACAATTGCATCCCACCGTCGAAAAAGTGGCCGCCGGCGTGTCAGCCGAACGCATTGCCACGACGCTCCAAAAGCTCGAGTCCTTCGGCACGCGTGACATTCACTCCACCCAAATTCACGATGCCACCAAATGGATTGAGTCTGAGTTTACCGCCATGTCGCCGCGGCTCAAGGTAACCCTCGACAAGCACCTCGCCAAGAAGCGCGGCCGCATGATGCGCGACGTCGAAGTCACCAACGTCGTCGCTGTGCTGCCGGGCAAGACGCAACCCGATGTCCACGTCGTCATCTCCGCGCATTATGATTCCGTCGTGCTGGTGCGCAAACCGGCCGTAGGCACGGCGCCGGCCGCCATCGACAATGCCGCTTCCGCCGCCGCCCCCAAAGCTCCCGGCGTCTCCGACGATGCCTCCGGCGTTGCCGCCGTCATGGAACTCGCCCGCGTCATGAGCCAGCATGAGTTCGATAAGACTGTCGTCTTCATCGCCTTCTCCGGCGAAGAATACGGGTTGCTCGGCGCGCTCGGTTATGCCACCGCCGCCAAGAAGGCCGGCATGAAGATTGAGGCCGTGCTCAACAACGACATCATCGGCAACGATGACAATGGCCAGGGCCTCAAGGTCTCGAATGTGGTCCGCGTTTTCTCGGAGGACCCGATGGATTCGCAGTCCCGCGCCATCGCCCGCTACGTGCGCGAAACCAGCGAACGCTACATTCCCGGCATGAAGGTGGACGCCGTCTTCCGCAACGACCGTTTCGGCCGCGGCGGCGATCACACGGCCTTTAACAACAACGGCTACCCCGGCGTCCGCCTCACCACTGTCGCCGAGGACTTAAAGAAGCAGCACTCCCCCGACGACACCTTTGCCCACGCCTCGCCCGCCTACTGCGCCCAAGTCACCAGAGTCAACGGAGCGGCCTTGGCCAGCCTCGCGCTTGCCCCCGCCCCGCCGCAGGTCACTCGCGACGTCACCCGCACCGAGGCTGAAACTGGTTACAGCGTCCAGCCGAACCTGGCCCGCGGCAAGGAGACCGTGGACGCGGTACTCAAATGGAAGCTCGGAACTGAGCCCGACCTGGCCGGCTACGCCGTGGTCGTGCGATCCACCACCTCGCCGTTCTGGGAGCGCGAGGTCTACGTTGGCAAGGTGAGCGAATTCACCCTTCGCAACCTATCGATTGACGACGCCGTAATCGGCGTCAAGGCAATCGACAAAGACGGCGTAGAGAGCATCGTCTCCGCTTACGTCCTACCCAAACGCAACTTCGCCGCAGTCAACTAACAACCTTATCCCCCCCACCGCTTGGTTCGTTCCCGTACGTTACATTCGATTTAACGCACGGATAATAAACCATTTATTCGCTAGCCCACCGCGTGAGCGGTGGGGCATATCCTCCAGTTTTGATATCCGCTAAGACCCCGCATGTCTCCGTTCGAACGGAAACCGTAGCCGTACCGCTTCTCTTCAGCCGCCTGGATAGCTAAAAATAACAGAGCGCCGACGGACTGGAGGTTCCGCCGGCGTTCTGGCACGAAGGAAATACTTGGCGATCAGCTGGCCTTGGTGATCGTCTCGATCGTCAACTTGTCCTTGGACAGAGCGCCCTTCACTTTCACCTTGTCCCCCACAAAGTCCATCGCCTTCTTCGGGTCGGACAGGGTCAGCACCTTCCCATCCGCCGTCACGAATACCGGCGCCGCCCCCGCCTTCACGCAACGTTGGGCACACTCTTTGGCCTCCGCCGTCGGCTTGGCATTACCGGCGCCACAACTGGCGTCCGAAATGAAACCAACCCATTCGCCAGCGAAGCTCGAGAGGGCAAAAGCGGTGGAGAGAAAGAGAATCTTTTTCATATCACTAGCATAGACGCTCAATCGCGTGAAAGGTTGCACAAAACCAAAACGGCGCCGGATGCTTTCGCATGCCCGGCGCCGCTCTCAGAAAAAACGGACTCTAGCTGGCCATCTTTACGGTCTTCACCATGATCAGGTTGGTCTTTTTGTCCAACTTACCGCTGATGACCACTTTGTGGCCGTAATGCGCCTTGATGGCATCCGGGTTCTTGAATTTCAAGATCTTATCGCCCGTGGCAAACACGGGGGCCGAGCCACCCTTGATGCAGCTGTTCACACACTTTTGCGACGCTTCAGAGGCATCGGTATGTTTGGCGCCGCATTTATCGTCAACAATCGTGCCCGACCATTCAGCGGCATAGGCGCCAACGGCGAGCAGAGATACCAAAGCAAACTTTTTCATATCGAAAATTCTCCTAATCGGACTTCACCAAACACTATACAACACAAATGTATACGCTGTCACAGCCAAACTAGTTTCCAAACAGTGTGCCTTGGCCTAACAGCCAGTGCGGATCCAAACGCCTTTTCACCGCCTTCATGGCTTCAATCTGATCGGCCGTGTACTGAATTGGCAAGAACTTCGCCTTACGCTTCCCCAACCCATGTTCGGCGGCTACACTGCCCCCCAGTGAAACGGCTTTCTTTGCAAACTCCGTCATCACCTCTGCCCCCGCATCGAAACGCTCCTGCGTGGATGGCGTCATGTTCACGTGCGCGTGCGCGTCGCCCAGGTGTCCAAAAATACAATACTCGCCCGGCATGATTTCCTCCATCCGCTTCCGGTAAAAGGCGATCATCTCCCGATTCCGCTCCACCGGAACCGCAAAGTCGCTCCCCATCTTCATAAAGCCGTTGCGCTCCGAAATCGCCAGCACCGTCTCCGGCAGCGCATGGCGGAACTTGCGAAAGCGCTCCCGGTCGGCGTCCGTGGTGCCAAACCAGGATAAGTCTCCCATCCCCCGCATCGCCTCCAACCGATCGGCCCAAGCGTCCACGTCCGCATCGCGCTCCACAATCTGCTCGATGATCAGCGCCCCCCGCGCGGCGGCGGGAATCTCCGGAAACTTCGTCGCAATCATCTTCAAGGCTGCCCAGTCCACGTACTCCAGCATCCGCAAACCCGCCACGCCACGCCAAGCATCCAACGCCGCAAAGCAAGCATCATCCGAAGGAAAAAAGATGATGCCATTCAGCAATTGCTTCGGCATCGGCAGCAGCTTTACCTCGGCTTCCACCACCACGCCCAACGTACCCTCAGCGCCCGTAAACAGGTCCACCCAGTCCATGCGCGGCTTCAGCGCATAGCCCGCCGAATGCTTCTTGCACGCCGGCTGCGGAATCTCGGGCACCGCAAAGTCGATGGCCTCGCCGCGCCGCACGTCCTTCACCGTTCCATCCATCATCACCACGCGCAGCCGGTTCAGCCAACGCCGCGTCGCGCCGTATTTAAAGCTGCGCGAACCAGAAGAATTGCAAGCCACCGTGCCGCCCAGGAAGGCCATGGTCTCCGTCGGGTCCGGGGGGTAGAACTGTCCATGGGCCTTGGCCGCGGCGTGCAGATCGTGCAACGTGACGCCGGCACCCACCGTCGCCATGCCATCCCCCACCTCCAGCTTGCGGAATTTTTCGATCGAAATCAGCCATCCGCCTTCCGGCACTCGCCCACCCGTGAGCCC
>JAYVUQ010000187.1:0-3334 GCA_043787785.1 Bryobacteraceae bacterium | reverse complement strand
ATGGTTAAGTCGCGCGGCTCGTAGTTGAGGACGCGCTTGAGCTTGGCCGTGGAGAGCGTCAGATCAGCAGCGCCGCGAGCGCCGCCGGCGCGCACTTTGGAGAAGGCACCTCCGGTTTCGATGGTCTTTTTGTCGCGCGTCGCTTGGGCTAAGGCCTCGGCCAGTGCCGCGGCGGAATCAGGTTGGATCATATAACGATCCCGGCAAAGATTTCGGCGAGCGGCACTTCAATCTCTTCGGCACGCAGCCAGCCATCGGGCACCAGGACACTGGCGTCGGCGGAATGGATGGACGCGACGCGGGCGACCGGGTCGATCACCCAGACGAACGACGCGCCAAACTCGAGGTACTCTTCAACGCGGCGTTCGAGCGCGGTGGCATCGTCGTCCGGCGAGGTGATCTCAATGCAGAGATAGGGCGCGGCGTCATTGGCCTCGCCCTGGATGACGGTGATATCGGGCACCGGCAAACGGTCCCCGGCGAGCGCCACCTCGGGCAGCACCAGAATGTTCCAGCGCTGCCGGTGCGCCCACAAGTAGGCGTCCACCGCCGCCTGAGCCAAGCTATGCGGGATGTCGCCTCCGCGGCGTTCTTCGCGATGGCGTTGGGGTTCAAAAGGTAAGGGCATAAAGTGCTCGACCGAATCGAGTACCGGCGTATCCATCAACGTTATTATACGACCTCCCCTTATGGTGCCGGTTGGGTATTGCGCAACGGAATGATCGGAATTACCCTAGTTACTATGCAGACCCTATCAGTGAAGCTGCCGGACGAGTTGCACGCCTTGCTGGCTCAGGAAGCCAAAGCGCGGCGCGTGGCCAAATCACAGGTGTTGCACGAGAGCATCGAACAGACCTTGCGGCCCTTGGGAGCGGAGCCGTCTTGCTACGACTTGAGTCACTACCTAATCGGCACGATCCATGGCCTTCCGGCGGATTTGGCGGAAAATCCCAAGTACATGGAAGACTTTGGCCAGTGCTTCGAGGGCCGATTCGGAAGCCGGTGCTTATCGACACCGGCCCGTTGGTGAGCCTGCTATCACCGGGGCTGAACCACCACCCTTGGGCGCTATCGCAATGGCAGCGGTTGCAGCCACCAGTGCTGAACTGTGAACCCGTGCTGACCGAGGCGGCCTTTGTGCTGCGACGCGCAGGAAAGGGATTGCGATCCCCATTTTGCCTTGCTCGACTGCGGCGTCATCCAGATCGGAATCGGTGTGCAGGAGGAACGAGCCAACCTGCGCGAGCTACTACAGGGCTATCGCAACCGTCCGATGTCCTTGGCCGATGCCTGCATGGTGAGAATGTCGGAAACCTATCGGGGCAGCTGAGTCTTCACTCTGGACGGGGACTTCCGGATCTACCGGCTATTCGGCAACAAAGTGATTCCCGTATCGATGCCAGACTGAGCACCCGCCGCGCGGCCTAGTACCGGTACCAATCGGCTCTTGTGACCGTTCCGAATGGCTCTTATGCTCAGGGCACGATGACCCTCACCCCGCGCGCACTGCTGGTATCGCTGTTGGCCGCATCTGCCGCCGCGCGGGGGCCCTGACAGCACCACCCTGACCGCCACTTCCTCCTTCAGCCAGACGATTGAAACGACCTCCCCATTGAGCGGCGAGTGGACAATTTCCTTACACGGGTGATCGCTCGCCCGCAGACCGGACCGGTGGTCTACGACAAGAGCTTCAACCTGCCGCCCGAGGACCCGGAAGTGAGAGCCGCGTTGGCGAAGGCCGCGGCCGACCTGCGGGTGGCGGTGCCCGACCTGCGGGTGGAGAGCGCCGCGCGCATTGACACCTCATTTATTGAAGACACGCGGGTGGACGCGGTGCCCACCAACCTAGCCAGCGAGACGTTGGGGCCGACCGCCGTCGTGGTGGGCATCGTCGCGAGCGAGGCGAGCCCCCTTGCAGCGGCTTCAGCAGGGGGGACGCCGCTCGGCACGAGTGGACCAAGCGGTTTTGCGTTTCAATTTACGACGCCAATGACACCGTCTGGCTGCCTTTGCCGGGGACGCGAGTCACGGTGCTGCCCGAAACCAAGAACATCGATACGCTCACCCAGATCCATACGGACATCTACCAAACCACCACCACGACACGCACGGTGCTGACGTCCAACACGTTTGAAATCGTCGCGATACCCGTACTGCCGACGCCCGGTGCGCCGTCACTGGGCGGCAACGGTCCGGCGTACGCCGGCGGTGCCTTTGCCGATCCTGGTCCGCTCGGTGAGGGACCTCGATACGCCGGCAATATGGGCCGGTGTCGCACACCCAACGGGCTTGTCAGTCTCTCGGCGCGGCGGGACCGCCCAGTTGCAGCACGTCCGCAGCCGCCTGAAAATTCGTCGCATCCTGCGGGCCGGGGTCGCTCTGGTCCTTGCCGCTCGGCCCCCCGTCAATCGAGTGGGCATAGGTATAGCTCGCCAGGAAGCTCACGCACCTGGCGAAGCGCCGCTCCAGCTTCGCCAACATCGCGTGATAATTCGAGTGCGACACCGGCCCATATAGCCGTATGCCGCTGAACGCCGTAAGCGGTCGCCGCGCCGCGCCCGTCCCCAGAAACGCCTGATTCACCTTCACGACATTACCGCGCAGTACGGAGGACCGGTGGAGCTTGGGCAATATCAGGCGAGGAAGACAGAAAGGTCTAAAAGTACCTGAAGCAGGGGGAGAAGTTCCCCCTGCCGTGCAGGTATTTCGTGAACAGCGGCAAGTTTTGCGTGTCAGGCGTTAGCCGGGGCGAGCATCCGGTAACCCCAAAGGAGCAACATGGCGCCGACGACCGACATTATGAAGCCAGCGGGCTCGCCAGGGGCGTAGAAACCGAGAATGCGCCCCAAATACGAGCCGGTTACCGAGCCGATGATGCCGATAATCGCGGTGATGATGAACCCGCCCGGGTCGCGGCCGGGCATCAACATCTTGGCGACAATCCCAATGAGCAAACCGATCAAAAACGTGTAAATCATTTTTTTCTCACTTCCTGCGCGAAAACGCGTCTCGCTATTAAGGGCAATTTAGTGGCCACGTTTAGAGGTGCCGGAGAAAATCGGGGCAACCCCCGAGTCTGTCGGAGTGAAATCATTGTCGAACCTAAAATCAACAACTTACGGACTTGCGCCGCGAAAACTTGCCCCGTAAGTTATTGATTCTGCGTACGTCAAATTTTCACTCCGACAGACTCCCTGGAGTGCACCCTTTGAGTGAGACAGAGAAAAGAGTGACAGGTTGTTGGCCATGTTGATAGTCGAAGCGGGGGAGAGGGGTTTGGGGCGAGGGGGCGGCCAGCCAACTTTCCCCATCCCAGTCCTGTAGAAACCCCGCT
>JAYVUQ010000186.1:0-5701 GCA_043787785.1 Bryobacteraceae bacterium | reverse complement strand
ATAACGCAGCAGACTGGCTTCCATCTGGGTGAGCGGGATGCGCTCGCCTTTGGCGGTGAGTTGAAGGCGGTCAAAATCAAGACGCTTCCCGGCGAACTCAAAGACATCGGACGAGGCGGCGGGCTCCTTTTGTTTGAGCCACTGGGCGCGGCGCAACAGGCCCATGATGCGGGCCATGAGGATGGCAAGGTCGAAGGGTTTGGGAAGGTAGTCGTCGGCGCCGGCGGCAAAGCCCTTCAACACATCTTCGGGCCGGCTGCGGGCAGTTAACATCAAAATGGGAACGCTTTCCCCGCGCGCCCGAAGCGCCGTGGCGACGTCGAAGCCGTTCATGCCGGGCAACATGACGTCGAGCAGCACGAGGTCGAAACCCGGGTGATTCAAGGCATCGAGGCCATTGTCGACGGTTTGCACTTCGTAGCCATCGGCTTCGAGGTTAAAACGCAAGCCATCGGCGAGATGGCGCTCGTCTTCGACAATCAGGATGCGGCCTTTGGAATCCTGCGCCATCAGGCATGCTCCTCGGGAGGCAAGGGAAGTTCAAAGCTAAAGGTGCTGCCCTGCCCCGGACCCAGGCTTTCGGCATAGGCGCGGCCACCATGGCGGCGGGCCACCGACCGGACAATGAACAGCCCGATGCCCGTGCCTTTAATGCGCGCCGATACGGCGCCCGGAATGCGGTAGAAGCGCTTGAAGATGCGCTTGAGCTCGGTGGCGGCGATGCCTTCGCCAGTATCGGTGACGCGCACGGCGACGGCGGGGCGGCCCGGAACCCGGTCGAGCTTGACGAAGACATTCACCGCGGTGCCGGAGTACTTGATGGCGTTGTCGACGAGGTTCGAAATGGCGGCTTTGAGCTCATCGGCATCGCCCACGATTTGGGGGCGTTCATGGTCGCCGAAGACGCTGGCGTACTGCACGGCCTCGGGCGGCAGGTGGTGGCGGGTACGGGCGAGCCGGATGATCTCTTCGACCAAGGCTCCCAAATCGAGGCGCGAGCGGGACTGGGTGGCATTCGAGGTTGAGGTGCGGGCGGCGTTGAGCACCTGGTCAATGGTGGAGATGAGCCGGTCGGAATCGCTCAGCATGATCTGGTAAAATTCCTGGCGTTTGGCTTCATCGATCTGTCGTTTTTGTAGGGTTTCGAGATAGAGCCGGATGGAGGCGACGGGCGTTTTGAGCTCGTGGGTAATCGCATTCATGAACGCATCATGCTGTTCGTTGCGCTTGATTTCGCGCACCAGGAAGATGGTGTTGAGCACCACGCCGGCGATGATGATGAGAAAGAAAATGAGGCCGAAGAAAAACAGTAAGCTGGTGCGCCAGTTGAGGATCATGCCCCAACTGACGTTGAGCGCGATGGCCGCCGCCACGAGGCAAGCGCCCAGGGCGGTAAAGAAATAGACGGATTTACGCCGGCGCGGAATGACCACTGGGTTCTAGTGTAGTGCTAGTGCGGTGACCGCATGATTTACCCCGGGTGGTGACCCGCTCACCTTCGATCGCGGCTGGAGGTCGCGCGCCGAACGGACGATGACTTCGTAGGTTTGGTTGTATTGCGCGCACCAGCCGGTGACTTCCAGGCGGCGACCGGGGGTGAGCATGGCGGGGTCGGGATGGACGGAGGGAGGTAAGAAGACCTGCACCTCGTTGGTGCCCGCACCCCGCAGAAAGAGCTTGTAGCCGGCTGGAAGGTCATCTACCAGCGGGCGGGCCACTTCGCCTTCGAGGCGTACGATTTGTCCTTCGCGGATTTCGTCAACTTGCGAGAGCTCAATCCGGCGGGGCGAGATGAGGCGGTGGCCCCTCTTGAGCCGGATGTGGCGGGCGCGCAGGACAAGCAGGCCATGCTCTTCGGCGAGTTCGCCCCGCACTTCGACAGCGCTGCCGAGGGAACGATAGCCTTTATTTTGGGTTTGGCTGTAGATCCCGGAGATGGGGTCGTTGAGGACGAAGCCCTGGTCCTGCATGAAGGAGTTGAACAGACCCGAAGGTACGGTGACGAAGCCGTCGACGGTGACGGTGGAGCCGAGTGGCCGCTGACGGGCCTGATGAGGCGTTAGGGCCAGCAAGAGGGCGGCGGTGAAAAGGAGCATGACTACAAATCCCGGAAGCGGCTCAGCGTAACGCCGTTCGCGGTGATGGCTTCGCGTACGGTGGGATCGGTTAAGGCGTCGAGTTCGACCAACCGGCTGCGCTTCAAACGAGTGCGGGCCGCGGAGAGTTCACCACCGAGAAATGCCGGATGCACCATGAGTTCGGTAGAGCCCTCGGGAAGTTGGCCAATCAAAGTGACCAACCGCTCAGCGGTGAGATAGCCGGTGAGCGAAAACCCCGCGAAATGGTCGGTGGTCTTGCATTGGTACCGATTGAGGGTGGTGTCAAAACGGCGCAGGCGGAAGACCTGCAGGAGCTTGGCCACCACCCGGCGCTGGAAAGAAACGTCGCTATCGGCCGGCAAATCGAAGGGGCGGCGCACCCAGGGAATCTTGTAGTTCTGGCTGATGCGCGCGACCGCTTCCAGCACCGGCGGTAACAAGTGGGTGTGCTTGTGCGTGTCGAGGTGCCGGGGCTGAAGGTTGGCGTCGAGGATGCGCTCCACCTGGGCGCGCATCTCTTCGTAAGGCTTCACCTTGCCGCGCGCGAGCGCCCGGACGAGTTCGGCGACGGTATCGGGGAAGCGTTGGGCGCTGAGCAGCGAACAGCCGCCCACCAGCACCAGATGGCAGCCGATGTCGAGATTTGGAAGGTCGCGCGCCAGTTGCACCGCGTGATCGAAGGCGTCGCCATTGGCCATCAGCGTGGTGGCCGTCAGGATGCCTTGACGATGACAATGGACGATGCCTTCGTTCACGTCGCGCGTGAAACCGAAGTCGTCGGCGTTGACAATCAGGCTCTTCAGAAGAGCCCCAGCTTGATGTGGAGGAATTTTTTGGGGTTGGCGCGGAAGTCCTTCATGAGACCCTGCATCTCGCGCGCGGTGCCGTTGAGGTTGTCATACAGGGAGGCGTTCACCAGGAGTTGGCCAAGGGTGCCCTGCCCGGAGTTGATTTTGTCGATGGTGACGTCGAGCCGCTTCATGCTGGCCGAGAGCTGATTGTGCAATTCGTCGGAGCGGAGCAGTTTGCCGGCGGTGCCTTGGCCGGCGTTGAGCGCCTCAATGGTCTTGCGGACCTCGGCGATGGTGGTGCGAGCTTCGTCGTAGACGGCGGGGTCGTTCAGCAATTTGCCGGCGGTGCCTTTGCCTTCCTGAATGTCCGCCACCATGGTGTCGACGCGGGTGAGCGTTTTGCGCAAATCGGTGTAGAGCGCTTCATCGTAAACCATCTTGCCGATAAGGCCATTGCCGCTGTTGACGGCCTTGGTGAGGCGGTCAATTTCGGCGGTGATGGAGAGGGCCTTATTGTAAAGGGTTTCGTCCACCAGCAATTTGCCAATGGTGCCCTTGCCGACCTCGACCTGTTTGACGATGCCTTCGATCTTGGCCAGAATGGAGTTGGCGCTTTCGAGCATCTGCAAGCCCTGCGTCTTCATGTCGTCGATCTCCGGCTGCACTTTGCTCCTGATTTCGCCATTGGCGGCGACGGGAGATTTGCTGAGGCCGCGGAGAATGGCCAGGTAGCGGCCGGAGAGCAAATTCTCACTGCCCACCTGAGCGGTGGAATCGACCGGAATATCCTTCAGCATCCCGCTATCCACGAGCATGGTGATGCGGACGGTGCGTTCCGGGCGCAGGTCGCCAGAGAGTTCTACCTTATCCACGGTGCCGGCGAGGATGCCGTTGAGGCGAACGGGCTGGCCGGCCGAGATGCCGCCGGAACTGACAAAGTAAGTGAGGAGGCGAGTTTCGCTCTTGAAGAAACTCTGATTGCTGGTCATGAAGAAGATCAACACGCCAAGCATGGCGAGAGCGAAGACGGCGGTGAGACCCACCCGGAGCTGAATCCAGCTTTGGTTTTTTGCGTTGAGTGCCATAGTTTCCTGCGCTTTGCCTCTTGGGAGCTACCCGCTTTAGGCGGATTGAGCGTGCTCCAACACAAATTTTCCCACATAGGGATCGTGCGAGGCGTGGAGTTGATCCTCGGTGCCTTCAAAAACGATCCGTCCTTTTTGCATCACCATAAACCTGGTGCGCGCATCGAGTTCAGCCGTATGCCGCTGCCGCTCGATTTTGCCGGACTGGGAGTTAAACCGGTAGTTGGCCATCAGTGCGCCATCCTGCAGGCGATGGGAGACGATGACGGTGGTGGTGTTGCGCTGGTCTCGTTGTTTGATCACGAGCGACATGATGTTGTTGGCGGTGATGGGGTCGAGCCCGGCGGTGGGTGAGTCGTAAAAGACCAGCTTCGGGTAAGTGACATTCGCGCGGGCGATGCCGACGCGGCGGCGCATACCGCCGGAGAGTTCATTGGGAAACTTGTCCAGGGTATGCCCCAGTTCGACATCGTTCAAAATCGCTTCGACGCGCGGAAGGACTTCCTCATCGGGCACCTTGGCACCGACCTGATTCACCAGCGGATAGGCCACGTTTTCCGCGATCGTCATCGAGTCGAACAAGGCGCTTTCCTGAAAGAGCATGCCCACTTGGGCGCGGATGGGAAACAACTGCCGTTCGCGCAAGCCGGTGATCTCCTGGTTGAACAAAGAGACGCGCCCCTCGTCGGGAAGGATCAAACCGAGAGCGGTCTTCAGCAGCACGGTTTTCCCGGCTCCGGCCGCCCCCAGAATGACGCGCGTTTCCCCGGCCGCGAGGGTAAAGCTTACCTCGTCCAGCACGCGCAAGCCGTCGTAGGCGAGGCTAACGCGGTCAAAGCGCAGAATGGATTCGGGCCCTGGCATTTTTAGAGGTTCACAAATATCTGGGTGAGAAAAAGGTTAATGATAAAAATCCAAACCGAGCTGACCACCACGGCCTGGGTAGTGGCGCGGCCGACGCCCTGGGTGCCGCCGGAAGTATTGATGCCGTAAAAGCAGCCGACGAGGGAAATGACGAAGCCATTGAAAAAGGGTTTGATCAGCCCCTGCATCACGTCGGCGTAGGTGAGAATTTCGGAAACGCCAGTCCAGTACATGGCGCTGGTGGTGCCGATTAACCCCATGGCCACGACCCAGCCACCCAACATGCCGACGAAGTCGGCGACGATGGTGAGCAAGGGCAGCATGACGGTCATGGCGAAGACGCGCGGGGTGACGAGCTTCTGCACCGGGTCAGTCCCGAGGGCGCGCATGGCGTCAATTTGCTCGGTGACCTTCATCGAACCCAGTTCGCTGGCGATACCGGAGGCGTTGCGGCCGGCGACCAACAAAGATGTAAGGACCGGCCCGAGTTGGGCGACCAGGGTGATGGAGACGATCTGCCCGACCTGGCTCGAAGCACCGTAAGTATCGAGCGCTTTGGACATCTGGAGCGCCATGACGGCACCGGAAAATCCACCGGTAAGGCAGATGATCGGGAGGCTCCCGACGCCGATGCGGTCCATCTGGGTGAGGACATCATCCCAGTAGTGAGGGGCGCGGAAAAGGTTGGCGAGCGCCTTACCGGCCAGGACGCAAAAGTCCTGGAGGGTACTAACGGGAGCTTTGAAGAAGTCAAGCAAGAGACTTAACTCTCGATGCTAGCATAAGATGTGGCTAAAGGCTTCACTGATATCCCCGGCCTCAAAGTAGGACATGCGACGGACCTTGAAGGTCTCACCGGCTG
>JAYVUQ010000185.1:0-3502 GCA_043787785.1 Bryobacteraceae bacterium | reverse complement strand
AAATTTGTCGATTTCCTGTTGTTGTAAAAGCCTCACCGCACGCCGCACGAGTTCCGTCATCGGCACTCCCTCTTGCGCCGCCCGTTGATCGAGCCATTTCTTTACCTCGGGTTCCAAGGCGATGACTGTCTTTGTCATATAGATATCATCTCATAACATAGATATCTGATCAAGATATCTTTGCATAGGTGACGCGCTCGATGGCCAGTGAACGCATCCGCTTGTGCAGATTGGTCCTCTCCATCCCCAGCGCGCGCGAGGCTTGGGAGACATTCCAGTTGGCAGCCTCAAGAGCTTTTAGAATCTGGTCGCGTTCAGCAGTGTCCCGGGCTTCGTGGAGGGCGGACTTAGGTGCGCCAGGGCCGGGAGCGACGCGGATTTCGAGCGGCACGATCGCGGGCTCGATGGTGTCGCCAGGAGAAAGGATGGCCATGCGCTCCACGATGTTGCGCAGTTCGCGGATGTTGCCAGGCCAGTGGTAAGCGGAGAGCAGTTCAAAGACTTCCGCCGCGACGCGCTTGGGTCGAAAGTTGTTGCGGTGGCAGAACTCTTCGAGAAAATAGGCGGCGATGGCCGGAATGTCCGAGGGGCGTTCCCGGAGACTCGGCACCCGGAGGGGCATCACCGAAAGGCGATAAAAGAGGTCCTCGCGGAACTTGCCCTGGGCAACCATTTCGGTAAGGTCGCGATTGGTGGCCGCCAGAACGCGGACCTGCACCTGAATCGGTTTTTCACCACCCACGCGATGAAACTCGCCTTCCTGCAGCACGCGAAGCAGTTTGGCTTGCGAGTTGGCGTGCAGGTCGCCTACCTCGTCCAGAAACAGCGTGCCGCCGTCGGCCAATTCGAACTTGCCGCGGCGCAGAGCCGTCGCTCCGGTGAAGGAGCCTTTCTCATGGCCGAAAAGTTCGCTCTCGATCAAATCGTTCGGGATCGCAGCGCAGTTCACCTTCACAAAAGCGCCATGGGCAAACGGACTCTCACGATGGATATGGGCGGCGATCAGCTCTTTGCCGGTGCCGGACTCGCCAATCAGCAGCACTCGGGCGTCGCTGCGGGCGGCAAGGGTGGCTTGTTCAAGAACCTGCAGAAAAGCCGGCGAACTGCCCACCATCTTGGGCCCCGCGCCGATTTGCTCCTTGAGGCGTTGGTTCTCTTCGCGCAGCGAGCGTTGCTCAAGCGCGTTGGCGACGCCCAAAAGAACACGTTCCCGGGCGAGTGGTTTTTCGAGAAAATCGAAAGCGCCGGCGCGGGTGGCCTCAACGGCATCGGCAATCGTGCCGTGGCCAGAAATCATGATCACCGGCGCATTCGAGCCTTCTTGCCGCAAGGCTCGCAAAAGGTCAATGCCGTTGCCATCGGGCAGGCGCACGTCGAAGAGGTAAAGATCGGCTTTGGGGGCCGTGTGGAAGCCGGCGGCCGAGTGGCACAAGAGGACCGAATAGCCCTCGCGCTCCAGGATCATGCGCAGGCTGCGCCCGATGTTTTCTTCGTCGTCGACAATCAGAATTCTACTGGCCATGTTCGGTACTTTCCGGTTCTGAGGGCAGCGTCACGCGAAAGGCCGCGCCGCCCAGTACGCTATCGATCAATTCGATGTCGCCGCGATTGAGCAGCGCACTCTTGCGGGCAATCGAGAGGCCGAGGCCCATGCCATTCTTCTTGAACGAGATTGCAGGCTCAAAGAGGCGCTCGCGAGCCGTGGCCGACAGGCCCGGCCCACTGTCATGAACCTCGATGGCCACCCGGCCATCGGGAAGACGCTGGCTGATGCCAAGCACGGCCGGAGCGGCGTAAGCGGCATTTTCCATCAGATTAGTGAGGATCCCGCGGACCAGGTCTTCATCGGCCCAGGCATGGGGAGCCAGCTCGTCGAGCCGGCTTTCGTACGTAACGGAGGGATGGCCTGGCTTCAGGAAGGCCATCCTCTCGGTGAGCAGAGCATTGACATCAAGCGGGCCAGGATTGACGGGTGGCTCCGAGGCGAGGTCAGAGAAGGCGCGCACGCGGCGCTCCAGGCCGGTGACCTCGTCGGTGACGATTTGGGCGGCTTGTTTCATGAATGCCGGGTCGGCCGAACCATGACGCGCCACCATCTCCTCCACCGTCAGCCGAATCGGCGTCAGCGAGTTCTTCACCTCGTGCGCCATCTTGCGGGCCAGCATTTGCCAGCTTTCGAGCCGGGCGACAAACAGCAGGCGGTCGCGATTTTGTTCGAGCTGGCTGGCCATATCGTTAAAGCCGTCGATGGCTTGCCCGATTTCGTCGCGACGGCGCACCGGCACCCGCACTTTGGCCTCCCCCTGGCCCAGGCGGCGCAGCGCGGCGGCGAGTTGCTGGATGGGGTTCGAAATACGGTGCGTGAGGTAGATCAACAGGGCCAGCGCCAGCAACCACGTGGCGGACGCGAGCACCAGGAAGGTAGTGAAAAAGCCGCTGCGCCAGTCGCGTTCCCGGGCCTTCTCTACTTGCGCCCGGGCATCGGCGTATTGCTTGGCCAGTTGCGTCAGGCCCACTGGCGCCAGCGATTCTTCATAGACGGCAATCGCCACGCCCTGCCGAACCAGGTAACGGAGGCGGTCGCCTAGCGGCCCGATGAGCTCAAAACGCTCGGGCTCGCTACTAAGCCCGAAGCCTTCAAGATCGGCCGGAAAAGGCGCTTTTACCGTGCGGTCGGACGTGGTCCTGGACTTCAGATTGAGCCGGGCGCGGCGGTAAATTTCGCGCCCCGTGAGTTCGAGCGAGCGGGACACCTGGTCGAGTTCGCGGGTGTTGGTAAGGTCGAAGGAGCGGTCAATCAGGGAGCGCACCAGCCAGACCGTCAGAGCGAGGGGCGCCAGGGTGGCGAGCAGGAAAACGGCGATAAGTCGGGTGCGCAGCCGGTGCATGACGTATCTTCAGAGTATCGGCTTCAGGCCCTCGAGCCGGAAGCTGTCGAGGCGGAAGGGGGACGACTCCAGCACCCAGTAGCGTTGTTCGCGGCGGGCGGGACGGCTGAAGAGATCGATCAGCGTGGCAAGGCTGACGGGAGGATTGTTCACACCAGAGCGGCTAGGCTCGTCGGCGCGCATTTCAAGGCGCAGGCGTAGGGGGCGATTGCGGTCCAGGTTGGCAGCCGGCAGGGCGAGCCGTTCGAGGCACCATTGTTCAGCCGCATCCGGCAGCAGGTTGGCCGCCGAGGCGCGGGCTTGCCGGGTGTCGCGAGTCGTAAGTTGAACCACCGAGAAGCGCTCGGCCCAGAGGTCGTACGAAAAGACGAAGCGTTCTGCGGTGCGGGCTTGCACCAGGCGCGATTCGTTCAGGGCAGTGAGCTGAAAGTCGAAAGTCACCGTAGCGCCGTTCTTGAGGCTATCCAGGGGACGGCCCGTCAGCAGGCGTAGATTGGGAGACGTGATCCGAAGTGAATCAGCAACTAAGCGCGGACGCAGTTCGTCGCCCCAAGCGGCTAGGGCGACAAGACCGGCGGCACTGAGGAGCCGTTTCTTCAGAAGTTGTACCCCAA
>JAYVUQ010000184.1:0-6222 GCA_043787785.1 Bryobacteraceae bacterium | reverse complement strand
GACAGCCTTAATTCGTAGTGGCATTCCGGGCAAGATGCCGGGCAGTAGTGTGGGCGATGACGAGTTGAAGGGGTTGATGAATTATGCCCGCATGTTGCGAATGCGCGCCCGCGAGCGGCCCGTGGTGCGCGAGACCGTCACGCTTACCGATGGCCGGACGCTCGAAGGCGAGTTACTCGGGCAAGGCTTTAGCGATAAGCAACTGCGTAGCAATGGCAAGCTGTATCTATTGCGCCGCGCCGCGGGCGAGAAGTATCGCGAGGTGACTTCGTCGATTGATTGGCCCGGTTACAATGGCGACCCGCGCGGCAATCGCTATACGGCCATGACGCAGATCAACAAGCAGAATGTTGCCGGAATGACAGCCAAATGGGTGTTTCCTATTCCGAATGGCGCGCGCTTGCAAGGGACGCCCGTGGTGGTGGCCGGGGTGATGTATGTGACGAACGTGAACCAGTGCTTTGCGCTCGACGCGGGCACGGGCCGGCAGATCTGGCATTGGCAACGGCCGATTACGCCGGGCACGGTGGGGGCGGGATCGAACCGCGGCGTGGCGGTCATCGGGGATCGCGTTTTTATCTCCACCGACCATGCGCATCTAGTGGCGCTCGATCGCCACACGGGCACCGAAATCTGGGATGCCGAAACGGCGGACTTCCGGCAGAACTACTTTGCCACCGGAGCGCCGCTGGCGGTGGGCAACCTGGTGCTGGCCGGGGTGGGCGGCGGTGAACATGGCGCGCGCGGCTTTGTGGCGGCCTATGACGCCCAAACCGGCAAGGAAGCCTGGCGCTTCTGGACGATTCCGGCGCGCGGCGAGCCGGGCGCCGAGACCTGGCAAGGCAAGGACCTCGAACGCGGCGGCGCGCCTACCTGGCTCACCGGCACCTATGACCCTGAGCTCGACACGATCTACTGGCCGATCGGCAATCCGGCCAAGGAGTACGACGGCACTGATCGGGGCGGCGACAACCTTTACTCCGATTGCGTGGTCGCGCTTGACCCCCAGACCGGCAAGCTGAAATGGCACTTTCAGTTCACCCCGCATGATCTGTGGGATTGGGACGCCACTGAGACGCCGCTGCTGATTAACGCCAATTGGGAAGGGCAACCGCGCAAGCTGTTGTTGCAGGGCAATCGCAATGGATTTTTTTACGTGCTGGATCGTACCAATGGCAAAGCGTTGCTGGTGAAGCAATTCGTCAAGAAGCTCACCTGGGCCACGGGCATGACTCCGGAAGGGCGTCCCATCAAGGCTCCGAACCAGGAGCCGTCGGCTGCCGGCACCTATGTGTGCCCGTCGCAGGATGGGGCATCGAACTTCTATTCGCCCTCCTACATTCCGTCAAGCGGGCTTTTTTACTTTCACGCCTTTGAGAAATGCAGCACTTACACGAAGCGGGACCAGGGCGATTGGACGGCGGGCAAGGCCTATCTGGGCGGGTCGCAGCAGACGGCCCCGGGCGTAGCGGAGCACTATTTGCGGGCACTGGATATGAAGACGGGCAAGATGGTGTGGGAGCTGCCACAGCCGGGTCCGGCGCAGGGTTGGGGCGGGACGATTGCGACGGCTACCGGGATCATCTTCTTTGGCGAAGAGAACGGCGCGATGATGGCCGCCGATGCCACGACGGGCAAGCCGTTGTGGCGCTTTGAAACCAACCAGAACTGGAAGGCGTCGCCGATGGCCTATATGTTCGACGGCAAAGAGTACATCGCCGGAATCGCGGGCGGCAATGTGATTGCGTTCGGGCTGCCGGACTGAGCACTGTCGCATCAGAAATTGATCTTCGTGCCGAGCATGATCTGGCGGGCGCTGCTGGTTACGTCGGCACCGATGCGGCCGAAGGTAGCGCTGGTGAGGGTGGCGGTGGGTCCGTTGAAGGAGGGCGTGTTGGTTAAGTTACTCACGTCGGCGCGGATTTCTAAATTAAAGCGCTCGGTGATGGCCACTTTTTTGGCGAAGCTGGCGTCCAGGTTGATGAACATCGGGCCGCGCACGGAGTTGCGCCCCGTGTTGCCCAATTCGCCCGCCAGTGGGGCCGTATATTTGCCGCGCTCAGAAGGATCGAAGAACCATTTGAAGCCATTCTCGTTACGCACTTCGCCGATCTTCCGGTCGCAGCCATTGCAGTTGGCAAAAGACTGGACGACGCTGTTGAACGTCGCCGCGCCCGAGTAAATCGTGAACGGACGGCCGCTCGTCCAGCGGAAGAGGCCGGACGCCTGCCAGCCGCCGATGAGGCGATTGAGCCAGGGGCCGGCATGACCGCCCATCGCCTTACCTTTGCCGAAGGGTAGTTCGTAGACAAAGTTAGCGAACAAAGAATGACGCCGGTCAAAGTCGGAGAGGGCGTAATTCAAGCGCCGGTTGTTGATATCGAATGGCGTGCTGCCGGCCGATTGGGCGTTGCCGGAACTGGCTAAAGTAAACGTGGGATCGAAGCTGCGGGTGTCGAGCGACTTAGCCAGGATGTAATTTGCCGTCATACTCGCGCCGCGGGCGAACTGCCGCGTGAAGGTGGCCTGCAGGGAATGGTAAGTGGAAAAATCATTCGAGTCGACCACGAACAAGCCGCCCTGGAATTGCGGAAAGGGAGTGAAGAAAAACGGCCCGAGGCCAGAGGCATTCGGCAAGTTAGTGCCGGACTGCGGCTGAGCGGCCAGCGTATTCGCTAAACCGCCGACGTTACTGATCGGGAAGTTGGAGGCATAAATGCGGCGCGCAAAGGCCGCGCCGGTTTCTGCGGCACTGCGACGGGTATCGGCGCGGAAGAGGCTATCGAAGAGAGGGCTTTCACCACCCGCTTGTACGGCGCGGAAAGCATCGAGGAAGCCATTGCTCCGCAGGAAGGCCTGGTTGGCGTTGTAACCGCCGAGTAAGTTGTGCGCGCGGCGGCCAATGTAGTTTACTTCCACCATCGTCCGCTTGGCCACTTCGCGCTGGATACCGAAGCTCCACATATTGGTTTGCGGTGTTTCGAAGTTGGGGTCGATGACGGTATTATTATTGGCGCTGAACGGAATCGGCGTGCGGAGATCGTTGGGCGTCCGGGTGGTAGAAAGCGGTTGCAGCCCGCGTAAGCGGCCGCCGCCGGCACCGTAGGCGACGTCGGTAATGCCGAGGGTGCTGCCCGGCATGTTCGGCAAGATGAAGCTCGAAACCAGAAAGGTGGGCACGCGGTCATAAGCCATGCGATAGTTGGCGCGCACGCTGGTTTTGCCGTCACCAAAGGGATCCCAGGCAATACCCACCGAGGGGCCGAAGTTATTCCAATCGCTCTTCCACAATTGGCCGGGCTGCCAGGTGAGGTTATTCGAAGGCGCAGCCCCGGCGACAGGGACCGAGTTTGGCACCAGGATCGGCGACGAGTTACCGGACTTGGGGGCTTCGCGGGCGTCGAGGCGTAGGCCGTAGTCGATGGTCAGGTTCTTGCGAACCTTCCAGGTGTCCTGAAAGTAGAAATCGTATTCGTAGTAACGCGCGTCGAAGTTAAATGTGCCGCGGACGAATTGATTGCCTTGGGCGACAAAGCCCTGCCGGGCTTGTCCGACGCGGCCCAGGAGGGTGTTCAGCATGGTCTCCAAAGCCGGACGGTCAAAGGCCTGGTTGATGGCCGCGGGCAGTGCGAAGGCGTTGGGATCGACGACATTCACGTTGCGGTCGAAATTGACGACTAAGCCCGAGTTCTGGCCACCGATGCTCGACCGGGTATCCAGGTGCTGCGTGAGCCGGAAGTTGATGCCGGTTTTAAAGGCGTGCTTACCCTTGAACCAGCTCAAATTATCCACAAACTGAAGAGTATTCAACTTACGGGCGTTGTTGAAGGTGTAAGCCACAGGAATCGTGTACCCGGACTCAAAGGTAGGCTTGTTCAAGTCTTGGACGGGGTTCGGAAAGTCGAAGTTGTATTCGCTCCAGCCACTAACGAACTCGTTAGTGACGTTGGTGGTTACGTTACTGCGCCAATTGATCGCGTAGTTACGGGGCAGACGCAAAGTATCTGTCAGGCAAGGGGCGCCGGGAACACGCGGAAGACCACCGTTTACGCCGTCGCAGTAAGTATTCTGAAAGCCGTAGTAGACGCGGCCGAAGACGGTGTTCTTGTTGTTGATCAGATGGTCAACCTTCAGAGTCAGGTCGCGCTGCTTTTCGGTCTCGGTAGGACGGAAGACGAAGCCCGCGGTATTGAGGCCGTCGCCGGCGTCGAAGCGATTGGGGAGGGGCGTCTGGTCGATGAGGGCTTTCACGGTAGGGTCGATGCCGGCGCGTTGCGGGTCATTGGCAAAAATATTGTAAGTGGAGAGCGGCACCAGGGGATTTCCATTTGGGTCGACACTGGCGCCATTGACGCCGGCCGGCAGGTTGCGGCCGCCGGGAACGAAACGGAAGTTCCCGGCGCGCGCCTCGGCGGTGAGCACCGTGGCCTGCGAAGTTACGTTGCGGATGGCGCGCAGCTCCTGCCAATTGGCAAAGTAGAAGGTGCGATTTTTCTTAATGGGTCCGCCGATGCTGCCGCCAAAGATATTCTGGACGAATTGTTCTTTGCCGATGCGGTTGAAGTTATTCTGCCAGGGGTTGGCATTGAGGCGCGGCGTGCGATAGAACCAGAAGGCATTGCCATGTAAGTCATTGCCGCCGGAGCGGGTGACCAAAGCTACCTGCCCGCCGCTGTTTCGGCCACTTTCGGCCGAAGCATTGGAGGTGACGATCTTCATTTCGGCCACCGAATCGGGATTGACGCGGATGGGGTTATTGCCGATGCCGCCGCCGGCGCTGACTTCGTTCATGTCGACGCCATCGAGGGTGAAGTTCCACGCGCGGTCGCGCGCGCCGTTCATATGGCCGCCGCTGCCGTTGGGGCCGCTGCTCATGCCGGGCACGACATTCAAGATGCTGGTGGGATCTCGCCGGCGGGTGGCGACAATGGGCATCTCTTTCATGGTGCGCTCGTTGATGACGGGGCCGAGGTTGCCGCTTTGGCTAGTCTGCACGAGTTCGGCCGCGGAGGAGACTTCCACGGATTCGGCCACGGCGCCTAAGACCATCGTGATCTTGACGGTCATCGGCGAGCCCACCGTCAATTGGTTGTTGCGGGTGACGAATTTCTTGAAGCCGGGCGACTCCACGTCGACGGTATAGAGGCCGATCTGGACGGCTTCAAACTGGTAGCTGCCGGAGTCCGACGTTTGGCTTTCGAAGGTGAGTCCGGTGGCTTCGTTGGTGAGCTTTACCTTGGCACCGACGACAGCGGAACCGGTTGGGTCCTGTACGGTGCCGACGACGCGAGAAGTCGTACCTTGGCCGAGTAAGAGAGCGAACTGGAGCAACAGAAGCGTAACAAAGCGCATTCAGATATCTTAACTTTTCTACTCGCCCACCGCCAGTGGTGCGTGGTTGACGAAACAAACCCGGGAGTCGTTGATTCTATTGAGCCGGAGTTCATGGGGACGGAGCGGCTGATGAACCTTTCCCCGAAATCGGTAAGGGAGTCAGGCTCAAGATCAGGATAGCAAGGGTGAGGAAGCGATTTGCACTAAGTGATTCAAAGTAAACAGGAATTTGGCCGTGATCGGGGGGCGGAAGGGCGATCGGAACTGGCCAGAGCATCACCGGACGGGCAGCGGAAGTGCCGGAGCCGCCGACATTGGCGCTCGGCACGATTGACTTGGTCCTGCTGGCTTGGTCCTGCTGGCTTGGGGAAGGCGCAAGAATTAGGCTGCAGCGAGCGGCGGTGTAGCTTTGTCGCCGATCGCCAGCAGCGTCTCGAAGTGCGGCGGCTCCGTCTCGCGGTGGACGGAGAAGACCTGGATGTGGCCGAAGCCGGCTTGGCGGAGGAAGCCATCGAGTTCGACTTCGGCGAACCCGAGCCAGACGTCGGCGTAGAGTTCGCGGGCTTCTTCGAAGGAGTGGCGCTTGAGGTCGAGGATGACTAGGCGGCCGCCGGGCTTGAGCAGAGCATGGGCGGCGGCTACAGCTTTGGCGGGATGCAAGGCGTGGTGGAGGCTCTGGCTCAGGAACGCCAAATCGCAGGAGTGGGTGGCGATGGGGGGCGTTTCGAGGTCGCCGAGGCGGAACTCGACGTTGGTGAGGCCGTTCTTTCTCGCCAGGTCGCTGGCGAACTCCACCATTTTGGGCGAGCTGTCGACGGCGATGACTTGTTTGGCGCGGCGGGCCAGGAGTTGGGTGAAGGTGCCTTCGCCGGCACCCAAGTCGGCGAT
>JAYVUQ010000183.1:0-4045 GCA_043787785.1 Bryobacteraceae bacterium | reverse complement strand
TGGATCTGTTGGAGGCTCGCCATGCCGTGGCCATCGCCCGGTCAATAGGAGCGGGGCGTTATGCGGCGGACACGATGCAGAAGGCCGACACTGACCTTTACAATGCGGAGGCCTTTTTTCGGTCGAAAGGCGACAAGAAGAAGGTGCAGACCTTAGCGCGGAACGTGACGCAGTTGGCGGAGGATGCCCGCATCATTACCGTCAAGAAGATGGAGCAGGAGAGTCTCCAAGCCGAGCGGACGCTAGCGGCATCCCGAGTAGCTTCCGCCGAGACGGCGGCTGACCAGGAAACGCGGAAGCGCGAGTTAGCCGAGGCCGATCGCAAGTTGGCAATGGAGAGTGAGCGCAATGCCCAGTTCGTGGCCGACCAGGAGCGGCGCGAACGCCGGCGGGTAGAGTCACAGAACACCGACCTTGAGGAGGCACGCAAGGCAGCGCAAGCGGCGCTAAAAGAATCCGAAGCCGGCCGCCTGCAAGCGGAAGATTCGGCTCGCAAGGCTGAAGTGGCACAGAAGACCGCCACCGATGAACAGCAGCGATTGAGAGCGGAAACGGAAGCAACCCGGGTTTCGGCGGCCCAGGAGCAAGCCCGGCTGCGTTCGGAGACCGCGACCGCCCAAATGGCGGCAGAACAGGCCCGCAAGCAAGCGGATGATTCGCGTATCAAGGCGGAAGGTGCCAGCAAACAGGCCGAGGACGCCCGCATGAAGGCCGACGCCGAACTGGCCGCCTCGCGTCTGCAGCAGGAGGCGCTGCAGGGTAAGGTTGCGCAAGCGGAAGCCGCCGCAGTGGCGGCGCGGGCGGAGTTGTTGCGGCAACTGAATGTTGTCCTGCAGACCCGTGAAACAGCGCGGGGCCTGATCGTGAACATGTCCGACGTATTGTTTGACACGGGACAATTCACCCTGCGCCCGGCCGCGCGCGAAAAGCTATCGCGCATTGCCGGCATCGTGATGGCGCATCCCGGCTTGAAGCTGGAGGTGGAGGGCCATACAGATAGCGTGGGCGACGACGCCTCGAATCAAATCCTTTCCGAACGGCGGGCCGAGAGCGTCCGGAAGTTCCTGGTGAACAATAGCGTGCCTGCGGAATCGATCTCAGCCAAGGGCTTGGGCGAGTCTATGCCGGTAGCGGACAATCTCTCGGCCGACGGCCGACGTGCCAACCGCCGTGTCGAGTTAGTGGTAAGTGGCGCGTCGATTCAGTCGACGGTGACGACCATCGTACGGTAACACACACCGTTCACTTCCCTTTTTTTGCCCCGTCTGGCCCCGTGCCAGACGGGTTTTTTTTGCCTAGTGCTTTGAACGCTTGGTTTGTATCTCTCTATTCTGCTTCCTGTCGAGCCGCAGTCTTAAACGGCGGGTTATATTCAGAATAACGCCCGTATAATAAAGCACTTCTGGGAGAATGCAACCCGCCGCACGCGGCGGGCCCGGGTGGTTCATCCCATTAGAATGAGAAGAAATCAAGCGGTCAGGCGTTTGCATAGCCCACCGCTTACGACGGTGGGCTCGCAGTTACGATAGGTCGCAATGGGAGGGAATCAAGCGGTCACGGCACTCAGGTTATAGTTGCGAAAGGTCGAGAAAGCCAGCCCAGGGTTCAGGTCCGGTCTTCAGCGGGGAAGTGGCTGGTGGCCCAAACTCCCGTTTGAACTCCGCATCCAGGCTTTCCACCAGTTGGCGAACCCGTTCTTGCTCTTCCAGTTCTATTTGGCGCAGTGGACGCAGCAGCCCACCGTCATCCACCGCATCGGCGCGCGTTGTCATGGACCTTAATTGTAGGCAAGTCTGCAAGTTCCCGCCACATGTTCCTAGCCCAAAGACGGTACCAGTTCCAGGACAGAAGTACTAGGCCAACAGTTCTTTGATGAGGCTACCGCCCACGATCGTCGGCCGTTCGGCGCGACCATTGTGCATGTAGGTGAGTTGGAGATGGTCCATCCCCAACAAATGAAGCATGGTGGCGTGGATGTCGTGGACGTGGGCCGGGCGATCGACGGCGCGCAAACCGATCTCGTCGGTGGTTCCCACGGCTTGGCCGGGCTTGATGCCGGCACCGGCAAAGAACATGGTGAAGCCCCAGGGGTTGTGATCGCGCCCGTCGCCCTTTTCGTTAAAGGGAGTGCGGCCGAATTCCCCGCCCCAGACGACGAGGGTTTCGTCCAGCAAGCCCCGGGCCTTGAGGTCGGTAAGCAAACCGGCGATCGGCTTATCGGACGCGCGGCACCATTTGGCATGATTGGCCTCAATGTTCTGATGCGCATCCCAGCCGGAGCCAGAACCGCAGTAGAGTTCCACAAAGCGCACGCCGCGCTCGACGAGCCGCCGCGCTTGCAGACAGTTACGGCCGTAGTTCAATGTGGCCGGATCGTCCATGCCGTAGAGGCGCTTGGTGGCTTCGCTTTCCTGGGTAAGGTCAACAGCTTCGGGCCCTGCGGATTGCATCTGGTAGGCCAACTCGAAAGAGCGCACGCGGGCGTCGAGTTCGGTGTCCTCGTCCTTGCCGGCCCCAAAGCGCGCATTCAACGTCTTCAAGTAGGCCAGCTTGCTGATCTGCTGGTCGGCCGTGGTGCCGCCCGCCGGCTTCAAATTCAAGATTGGCGTCTCGCCAGTGCGAAACTGGGTGCCCTGATAAGTGGCCGGCAGAAAGCCGGCGCTCCAATTCTTGGTGCCGCCGAGCGGCTCTTTGTCGTCTTGCATGACGACAAACGAAGGCAAGTTGCGGTTGGCGGTGCCCAGGCCATAGGTGGTCCACGCGCCCAAAGACGGACGCCCGGCCAGGATGTCGCCGGTGTTCATCTGGCAAACGCTGCCTACATGGTTCAGACCATTGGCCCAGCAACTGCGCAGCACGGCCAATTCGTCGGCGTGCTGGGCAATGTGCGGGTACCAATCGGAAACCCACAAGCCGGATTGCCCATGCTGCTTGAACTCCCGCGGCGAGGCCATGATGGAGTTGTTGGCCGTGCCCATCGCCGTTACCACTTTGCCGAAGGAAGCGGGCATGGGCTGACCATGCAATTTCTTCAGCGCCGGTTTCGGGTCGAACAGGTCAATGTGGCTGGGCCCGCCTTCCATGAAGAGGAAGATGATGCTCTTGGCCTTAGCCGCGTGATGCGGCGCATTGGTGGCGAGCAAATCCCCGCGCGTCGAGGCCGCTTCGGCCATCATCGACGACAACGCCAAGCCGGCCAAGCCGCTGCCGGCCGAAGTGAAGAATTCGCGCCGTGAGCGCACAGGCCAGTGATGCTGTAGTTTTTGAATCATGGCTAGTTAATATACAAGAACTCGTTCGAGTTAAATAAAGCGTGGCAAAGGTCCACCAGCACGGCGGCCTCAATGGGCTTGACGCCCTGCGGCAACTTGTCTGGCACGGTTAAGGGCGCTGACCGGGCTTCGAGGATCGGTTGATGCCGGGTGAAGAACTCGGCCGCCAAGCGCTTCTCGTCTTCGTTCGCCGGGCGCGAGTACACCAGACGATAAGCCCGGTCCACCATACCTTCGCGCGACAGCCCCGCGTCGTTCAACACGCGCGCGGCCAACCCTTTCGACCAATCCAGCACCAGCTCGCTATTCATCAGTTCGAGCGCCTGCGAAGGAGTCACCGTCTGGTTCCGGCGCGAGCAGCTTTCGTGCGTATCCGGCATGTCAAAAGCCTCAAACATCGGGTAGCGCGTGTTGCGCCGCACAAAGATGTAGATGCTACGCCGTCGCGCTTCGTCGAGCGCTTCGTCGCGCTTCCAGCCGCCACGCGTCTCCACCCCGGCGGGCAGGGGCGGAAACACACCCGGACCATTCATCTTCGTATTCAGCAAGCCGCTCGAAGCCAACATGGAATCGCGAATCGACTCGCCTTCCAGCCGCCGACGGTTGTAGCGCCACAAAAGCGCATTCTCCGGATCCACGTTGGCCGCTATCTCCACCGAGTCGGAACTCTGCTGATACGTCGCCGACAGCATGATCTCGCGATGCAGCTTTTTGATGCTCCAACCGCCTTGCACGAAGCGATAGCTTAAGTCGTCTAGCAGTTCTTTATGCGA
>JAYVUQ010000182.1:0-2287 GCA_043787785.1 Bryobacteraceae bacterium | reverse complement strand
GTCCACCTCCCAAAGTCCCAGCAGACGAGTGGCAACCAGCGCCCGGAAATCTTCAACTCGCATATTGGCCTCGCAGGCTAAGGTAAACATCCAGGACGGCGATGGCAGCCGGGGTGACGCCCGGAATCCGGCCGGCCTGGCCTAAGGTCTCGGGCCGCACTTGCTCAAGTTTCGTCCGTACCTCGGTGGATAGGCCTGGAATCCCGGCAAACTCAAAATCGGACGGGATCAGACGGCCGCCGGATTCTTTCAACCGCTCAATTTGCCGTTCCTGCTGCTTGAGATAACCAGAGTACTTAATCTCAGTTTCGACGACGGTGAGGACTCCGTGGACGGGTTCCTCCCCAAGCATCGCGACAATCTCCGGGCGGAACTCATCTATGCGGATTCCTTGACGCTTAATCAGAATGGACAATTTCTCTCCGGCTCGCTTGGTTTGGTCGAGAAAGCGTTCGATGCGGGCCCGCTGCTCCTGCTTCTTTTCGAACAGCGCCCACCGATCATCCTGGACGAGGCCCACTTCGCGGCCGACGGGTGTGAGGCGATCGTCGGCATTGTCGATCCGAAGGTGCAGGCGGAACTCGGCGCGCGAGGTAAACATGCGATACGGCTCGTCAGCGCCTTTGCTGATGAGGTCGTCAACCAGGATCCCGGTATACCCCTCAGTGCGAGGTACTACTACCGATGCCTTACCTTGGAGCTTGCGCGCCGCGTTGATGCCGGCAACAATGCCTTGGCACGCCGCTTCTTCATAGCCAGAGGTGCCGTTGATTTGGCCGGCCAGAAAGAGGCTCTCAATCTTCTTGAGTTCCAGGCCGTGGTTGAGTTCCCGCGCGTCGATCGCGTCGTACTCGATGGCGTAGCCGGCACGGATCATCTCGGCGTCTTCGAGCCCTGGGATGCTCGCGACCATCTGGGACTGAACGTCATAAGGCAGGCTAGTAGACAAGCCGTTGACGTAGACTTCGTTGGTATCGACGCCCTCAGGCTCGAGGAAGAGCTGGTGTTGGTCCTTATCGGGGAACTTAACGATCTTATCTTCGATGGAGGGGCAATAGCGGGGGCCAATGCCTTCGATGCGGCCGGAGTACATGGCAGAGCGGTGGACGTTCTCCGCAATGAGCTTGTGCATGGCGGGCGACGTGTAGGCGATATGGCAGTGGATCTGAGGCCGGTCAATCTTGGCGGTAAGGAAGGAGAAGGGGGTAGGGAAGGCGTCGCCGGGTTGGGCTTCAAATCGGTCCCAGTGAATGGTGCGGCCGTCGAGACGGGGCGGGGTGCCGGTCTTGAGGCGGGTCCAGCGGAGGTTGAGGGTGCGGAGTTGGTTCCCCAGCATGACCGCTGGAGACTCACCGTTACGGCCGCACTCGTAAGTCTGTTCGCCGATATGGGCGAGGCCGTTGAGGAAGGTGCCGGTGGTGATGATGACCGCGCCCGAGAGGAGTTCGCGGCCATCATGAAGGCGGACGCCGGTCGCCCGCCGCCGCTCCGGGCCATCTTCGAGCAAAACGCCACACACCTCACCTTGGAGGATCCGGAGGTTGGGCTCTTGCTCCAGGACATTCTTCATGTGGACACGATACTGCTTCTTGTCACACTGGGCGCGCGGCGACCAGACGGCAGGGCCACGGGAAGTATTCAGCAGGCGGAACTGGATCCCGACGGCGTCAGTGACCTCGCCCATCACGCCACCCAAGGCGTCCACTTCGCGAACCAGGTGCCCCTTTGCGATGCCCCCAATGGCGGGATTGCAGGACATCTGAGCAATGAGGTCGACATTCATGGTGACCATGGCCGTGTTGAGACCCATCCGGGCGCAGGCTCGCGCCGCCTCACAACCGGCGTGGCCGGAGCCAACTACGATGATGTCATATTTACGGGCCATAATCTGTATCTCTTTGATAATACTACACTTGTTAGTGAAAGCTCAATCAGGGGCGTAAGAAGCAGTATAAGTCCAATGGGCTGATACAATTAGCTCGTCAGTACCAGTACAATTGACTCTTGAATTGAACCGCTGTGGCCTTGATCCCCCTGTACGCCAAGATTACAATCAGGCAATATGGATCTCGGCGACCTCATTTTTGTATTGATCTACATCTATATCGCCTGGACCCTATTTGACGACAATGGCTCCGGCGGCCGCCGGGACCGGGTGCCGAGCTTATAGACGGAACTAACCCGGGAGTTATTGATTCTAAACTGTTTAGGGATCCGAGGGTGCCAACGTGACCCAACACGGACGCGGTGGGCTAGTAACAGAGTAGCAGGCGGGGCGAAGGGGTTT
>JAYVUQ010000181.1:0-4007 GCA_043787785.1 Bryobacteraceae bacterium | reverse complement strand
CGGCTGCTGCACACCAAAGAGTTCCGCGTTCTTGGCTTTCAAATCCGGGCCACAAACTCCTGGTTGGCCTCCTTCGCTTCACAGTTGAGTTCTGCTCGTGCCTTCGCTCCTGCCTACGTTGCGCAGCGGGCCGAAGCGAACTTTCGGGCCGTGAAGCAGGCCAATTCCGAACTGCGCGGCCGCACCGGCGCCCTTCCTTTGAACAGCGAACAAACGCTGGATCTACAGCCCGTCACCGATCGCGATGGAAAGATTGTGTCCTACTCGAAGCCCATTCTGGCGCTGACCGATGAGTTCTCTGCCTCCGGCGGCGACGCGCTGCCTGCGATTCTGCAAGACAACCAGCGCGCGCTCATCTACGGTATGCGGACGATGGGAGCGGGCGGCACTGTTGTTGGCTACGATGCCACGTCCTTCACCGACGGTTTTGTCACCATCACCGAATCGCTGATGGAGCGGAAAGAGAACGTAGTCGCTCCCGGCTTTCCCGCTGCGCCGTTTGTTGAGAACATTGGCGTGCGGCCCGACACGGTTGACGACTACATGACGCGTGACAACCTGATCAATCGGGGAGCTACCTTCGTCACGCGGTTCACGCAGGCGGCGGTCGAACACATTCGCAAGAATAGATAAACTGAGGATCTAAAAGGGTCTGACACTATTTGTTCTCAGCGGCCGGTGAAAGTGGATGTGCCGAGTTTCGCACGTCTGCGCAAAGCGAAAGCATCCCCCGTTTAGCCAGGTTATCTTCCCACGTGACGTACTGCGAACCCGTCGCGTAACGCGGCCGGCTCGCAGTGCGTCGGGGCGCGCCTCAAGCTACTAACAGCGTCATGCTCCCGTAGGCGGAGATGGTCTCGTCTACCGTCAATAACCTCAGGTTGGCAGTCATCGCCTGGGCCACTAACATGCGGTCGAAAGGATCCCGATGAAGCCAGGGGAGCGAGGCCACGGCCTTGGTGTGCGCCGCCGCCAAGGGTAGTGATTCGAATTTCTCCTTGGCCAGCCGTTCCTCAAAATCTGCCGGCAGGGTTAGTTTCCCAATACTGTTCTTCAGCCAAATTTCCCACAAGGTAACCGAGCTCAGGAAAACAGCATTCTCCGGATCGGCAATCAACTGACGCACCTGCGGCTTCAGGGCCGAGTCGTTGGCCAGCCACCAAAGCAGGATATGCGTGTCGAGCAGAAGCTTCATTTCTTCCCGGCATTCATGCCGAAGGCCTCGGCCATATCGTCGGGCAAGCTGTCGAAGTCTGGAGAGACCCAGATTTCCCCCGCCATGGAGCCCGGCCGGCGTGGCGATGCGGCACCGGAATAGGGCACGATCCGAGCCACGGGTTTGCCCGCCTTGGCCAGGATGACTTCGTTACCTTTGGCCACTTCTTCGAGCAGGGCCGACAGTTCCGCTTTGGCTTCGGAGATATTGCGGATGACCATATTCACATCGTAGCAGAAAGACCTGGTCTGGTTTGGTCTCTTTGATGGATTTTGATTTAGTTGAAGGGGTCGGGCCGGCTCATGGTATCCGTTAGGGCCATGGGGGCGAAGCATCAAACATTTTATGACCCAAATGACCACTCAACATGAAGAGAGCCAAGGCGGATATTTTCACGGCACTCCCAAAAATGTATTTGGGTGGAGCGTAGCGTAGCGAAATGACGCCGGTGCAGCTCAGCGATACTTATTAAATGGAAACCGCATTTACCAATGAGGAGCGCCTTCACGTATTTCTTTGGGAAGTTACTAAGCGTGAAGCTGAGCTATGCAGGGAAGGAGGCTTCGTTGCTCAGTTTCATCGCATCGCGACGTCCACCTTCGCCTTCCACAGTATTGAAGCATATATCAACTACATCGGCGGATTGATTGATCCTCGCATTTGGGAGAAGGAACGGAACCACTTTAAAGGTAGGGGCGTAAAAGGGAAGCGGGACCATGTGATCGAAAAGATTGGGCTGACGTCAGATGGGAGCGTCCGACCGCTCAAGACGATCGCCCGGCTTCAGGCTATCCGTGACGAGATTGGTCACGGTAAGCGCACAGTATTGACGGATAGAGTTCCTCATACTAAGGAACAATTTGTTGGCCTTCTGGGACCACGCCCCGAGTGGAGGAAAGCAGTTGATGAGGGGGATGAGTGGATACTCACGATTTTGCAAGATGTGGAAGAGTTTGCCGACAGCATCCACACGTGCGCTAAAGCCCATTTGGAGGTGAAGGATCCGCTATATGGAGAACGGGCGTTTGGAGGATTGATGAGCTATCGCCAGTCAAGCACGACGACACAATCACAGTGATTGGAGCATAGGGATCGGTGCCGAGGGATCGGTGCCACACACGCTCATACACCGAGGGATCGGAGCCACACACGCTCATACACCAATCTCAGCGGAACCACCAATAATGAAATAAATGGGACCACCCGCATGATCCCGAAAAAACGGCTAAACTCGGGCATGATCTTAACTTTAGCTGAGACCTTGGGTTCAGTTAGCATCAAGACGAGCTCCGGGAAGCCTGGGATCGCTGGCAGGCTGCCAGAAAAGATCGTACCTTTGCAGTAGAGCGATCTATGCACCACTCTATCTATCGCGTTCGCACCGTCGAGCACCTCAGGGCGCACCAACTCCGCGTCGCCTTCGATGACGGAACCGAACGCACCATCGACTTTGCTCCCGTATTGGCTGGGGAAATCTACGGGCCCTTGCGCGATCCAGCTCTGTTTGCCCAAGTCACGATTGACCCCGAGACCCACACCCTTCACTGGCCAAACGGTGCGGACTTCGACCCGGAAACTCTGCACGACTGGCCACGGCATGAAGCCCCATTCCGCCAAATGGCCGAGCGATGGTCTGGAGTCGCGGCGGGCTAGATTTCTCGCGCCGCCCGTCCTATCCCGGGCAGTTCCGATGCGCCTTCAACAGCGCGGCCAGCAAATTCTCCATCTCATCCGGCTCGTACACAAAGTAGTGCCCGCGCCGCGGTAGCTCGTGGTACCCGCTGCCCGGAAGGCGTGCGTGGAGGTCGCGGGCGACTTCGATGGGCACCACCCGGTCGTCGACGCCGTGGGTGATGAGGACCGTGCAGGCGGACAAATGAGTCAGGTCAATGCGCGGGTCCGAATAGAGCGCTTGCACCTCCTGCAGCAGATACCCAGGACCCTGCGCGTAGCTCTCGCGGCGGTTCTGCCGGAAGGACTCTTCCACTTCCGGCCGCGCCAGCACCCGCTGGTCGTCGGCGTCCAGGCCCCGTTTCACATCCGCGTAGTAGCTCTCCCATTCATTCATCAACCGGTTGCGGTGCTTGGTTTCGATATCGAGAAACGTGGCTTCGCGAAAGTTCGCTAGCTTGGCCGATAGCAGGATGTGCCAGGTTTCCTGCGAGAATCGCCGCCAATTGGCGATCATGTGCGGCAGGCCTAAACTGCCCACCAACGAAATGGCCCGTAATCCGGGCAGCTGGCCGCAGGCCAGCGCAAAGGTGGCGCCGGCGGAGAAACCCAGGATGGAGTAGGATTTTCCGCGCCCCAGTAGATGGTGGGTTAACTGGCGCACATCGTCGGCCCAGCCAACCACAGTGCGTTCGCGCGAGGGGGTGGAGAGGCCCATACCCGGGCGATCGGGCGAGATGAGACGGATATTCAGTTTGGTGAGCAGGCTGTCGTCGGCGGCCATGCGCTCGAGCCGGGAGCCCTGAAAGCTGTGAAAGTGCAGCACCGGGGTGCCGTTGCGCGGGCCACGGTCCATGTAAGCCAAGGTGCGGCCATCGGTTAAGGTGAGCTTGCCGAAATCCGGGTCGGCCTCACCGGGCGAAGGCCGCAAACCGGGGATTTGTTGCATCAATGCGGCCACGGCGTCGCGCAGTAGCTCAGTGTCCCGATGGGGATCGTCAGAAGGGAGGATGGGCTGGCCGATGCGAACATGAATGCGAAAGGGCGGGTCGGCGTTATCGGATGGGGTCCCCATGGCGGAGAAGATTACGGTTTCCGGAGTCCAATCCAGCCGTAGCCC
>JAYVUQ010000180.1:0-4144 GCA_043787785.1 Bryobacteraceae bacterium | reverse complement strand
ATGGCCACGAGACCAATCTGCTGGATCCGGTGGCCGTGATTGCCAAGCAACTGCAGTCTCCGTTTGAGTGGAAAAGCTACCATCACGATGGAGAGGCCTCTTTCCTGTTGGGCGTTGTCGATCCGGCGAAGCACGGTGACAAGCTTAGCCGGGGTACCAAGTTTCCACCGGGTGATCATCCTACGCCCAGGTCGCCCCAACTTCACTCGGAACTCGAGGCTATGGTTCGGGCATTGCGGGATGCCGAAATATTGGCGGTGGGCGAGGTTGCCAAAAGTCAGGTCCTCAAACGCTGGGAGGTTTTCTAAAATGTCGCAACCCATCCGGTTGAACTATGAAGCGCGGGAAGTTCGCTTGCCCGAAGGCTTGGCTGACGGCGATGTCGTCTTTGTCGCGGCCACGATCTTCGATGAGCCGCCAGTGCCGTTCGCCATCGTGAACTACAAATTGGCCGGCAAACTGCAGAAAAAAGGCCTTCGCATGGACCTGGATAAACGTGTCTTTCTCGACCACTTTGAAGATGCGGCTTTCGAGCAATCGCTCGCCGCCTTAAGCATTCCTGTGGCCGCGGCGATCAGCAAAGCGCGGAGCGAATCATCGACCGTTTACGCCGCCGGCGGATTAGCTTGATATGATCGCGGTCAATGCCGCAATTTCCCGCTTGGGATCACGAAGACCTTCCCCCCCCGCCTGACCTCAGCCGCCGCCCCTGGACGGCGCTGATCGGCCCTGGCCTCCTAATGGTCGGTGCCAATATCGGCGGGGGCGAATGGCTCTTCGGTCCCCTGGTCACCGCCCAATACGGGGGCAGTGTGATGTGGCTCGCCACCGTCTCCATCCTGCTGCAAATCTTCTACAACTTGAGCGTCATGCGATACACGCTCTACACGGGCGAGCCGGTCATGATCGGGTTTTTTCGCACTTGGCCCGGCCCCATCTTCTGGGGCGTTTTCTATCTCATGTTCGAGTTCGGCAGCGTCTGGCCCTACCTCTCTTCTAACGCCGCAGTGCCACTGGCGTCGCTAATCCTGGGACGGCTGCCGGGCGCGAGTGACGACACGCTGGTGAGGGGCATTAGTTACGGAGTCTTTCTCACCGCGTTTGTCCCTTTGATTTTTGGGGGCAAGATTTACAACACGCTGGAGAAGGTGATGGTGACCAAGCTGGCCTTGATCCTGGCCTACCTCACCTTCGTGACGGTGTTCTTTGTTAGCGCCACAACCTGGAAGGAGATCGGCGTGGGGCTGGTGCAGTTTGGCCAATTGCCGCCGGGCAATTTCAATTGGGCCACCTTAGCCGCCTTTGCCGCCATCGCCGGTGCGGGCGGACTCACCAACATGGGCTTCTCCAACTACGCACGCGATAAAGGCTGGGGCATGGGGGCGCGCACCGGGGCGATCCCGAGCGCGATCGGCGGCCGCTCCATCAAACTTTCGCACACTGGCAAGATCTTTGACCTCTCTCCTGAGTCGCTGGTGCGCTGGCGCGGCTGGCTGCGCCACATCCGGCGCGATCAACTGCTGCTGTGGGCTCCGGGCTGCATTTTGGGCGTCGCCTTGCCGGCGATGTTCTCGCTTGAATTTATCCGCGGCATCAAGAATGTAGACGGCAACGCGGTGGCGGCGATTACCGCGCAAGGCATTGCCGACCGGCACGGGGCGATTTTCTGGTACCTGACGTTGTTATGCGGGTTCCTGATCATGGCACCCACGCAGGTGAGCCAACTCGACGCCATCTGCCGCCGTTGGACGGATGTCCTGTGGGTGGGTTCAAAGCGATTGCACAAGCGCGAAGGGCACGAGGTGAAGTATGTCTATTACACCATCCTGGCCGCTTACGGCGTCTGGGGTTTAGTGGCCCTGCGCATCACGCCGGACCCTTTGGTGCTCGCCGTTGCGAGCGGCGTGATGATGAACTTCGCTCTGGGCTTCTCTTCCCTGCACACGCTCTATGCGCTCTTAGTTTTGATGCCGAGGCAACTGCGGCCGGGCTGGGCGCAATGCGCCGGACTGGTGCTATGTGCCGTATTCTACATCGGGATTTCGGTGATTGCGTTTGCCCAGCAGTGGCCCAAGATCCGGGTGTGGCTGGGAGTGTAGTCGGCTTCACATTGTCACTGAGAATGGAGTCAGTGAATGGACGGCCTCGAGTGCGGATTCAATTAGTAAGCCCCCCCGATTGCCATCGGGGGCTGCAAGAGGCGCTAGGCCGTGTCGCGCGGCTGCGCCGCATGGAGGCTGGCGAGAAACAACGAGACGGCCATCATGAAACAGCCGGTCCAATAGGGGGCGCTGGGGGCGAAGGCGTCAAAGGTGAGCCCGGCCCACAGCGGGCCCAGGATCCGCGACAGGCTGCCTAAGGACTGCGTCACTCCCATGACGACGCCTTGTTCACTGGCTCCGGCGCGTTGGCTCACCAAGCTTTGCAATGCCGGGGCGGCCAGGCCGCTACCCATCGACAAGAGCGTGAGCGCGCCATACACGTAGCCGACACCGGGCGAAAAGATGAGCGCCAGAAAACCCAGCCCGCCTAAAACCAGGCCGATGCGGATCAGCTTGCTTTCCCCAAAGATCGGCATCAGACGGCGGATGAGGCCGCCTTGGATGATGGTGATCATGACGCCCAGATAAGTAAGCAGCCAGGCATTCTGACGTTCATTGGCGTGAAAGCGGGTGAGCGTGTAGATCGCGAAATGGCTTTGCAAGCCGCTATAAGCGAAGTTGAGAGCGAAGGAGGCCAGCAAGGTGAAGCGGAGATTCACCCGGCCCAAGGCCGCACCAAGCGCGCGGAAAGGATTCAGCACGCTCCACTGCATCGGCGTAAGCGTCCGCCGTTCGGGCGGCAAGGATTCGGGCAGGAAGAAGTAGCTCAGCGTCGTGGTAACCAGCGCGAGCGAACCGGCGGCGAAGGCCGGGGCCTGCAGGCTGATGGTCGATAGTAATCCACCGATCGCGGGGCCCATCATGAAGCCTAAGCCGAACGCGGCCCCGATCAAGCCGAAGCTCTTGGCGCGATCCTCGGGCGGCGTGATATCGGCAATGTAGGCTTGGGCGGCAGAGATGTTGCCGCCGGTGATGCCATCCAAAATGCGGGCCGCGAACATGATGCCCAAGTTAGGCGCCAAGCCAAACATGAAGTGGCCGATGGCCGTGCCAAAGAGGCTCACTAACAATACAGGCCGGCGGCCATAGCGATCGGAAAGGGCACCGAGCACGGGGGTCATCAGGAACTGGGCCGCGGAGAAGACGAGTACCAGTAGCCCGATGGTGAGCGCGTCGCTGCGATACTGGCGCACCAGGTAAGGCGTGATTGGAATGAGGATTCCCACGCCCAAGAGGTCCAGGAAAAGGGTCAGGAAAATGAGGGTGAGGGGGCGGCGGTTCGACAAGATGTACGACTCTCATTGTCGCAGGATTATCCGGTGGGCGCATAATAGAGGCGATGCGCTTTTTACTCGCTACACTCTCCCTCTCTGCGTCCCTCTCTGGCCTATTTGCCTCTGGCCTATTTGCCCAAACGTCAGTTCCGGCGGCCGGCGAACCGCGCCGCGCACCCAGTTTCACGCTAATGGACTACACGACGGGCCAATTCCACGATGTGCTGGACTACCGTGGCCGCGTCGTGGTGCTCGAAATCATGAAGACCTCCTGCCCGCACTGCAGGATGTTTACCGGCGTGCTCGAAAAGTTGAAAGTGAAACATGGGGCCAAATTAGCGGTGCTGATGGTGGTGAATCCGCCGGAGACGCCGGAAACGATGAAGGCTTATCAGCAGGAGACGAGAAGCACGTCGCCGCTGCTTTATGACTCGGGACAGGTGGCGCTGTCGTATGTCCGCTCGGGCCGCATTGACTTGCCTCGAGTCTATCTGATTGACGCCCAGGGCATGATCCGCGGCGACTTCAGCTATGGTGACGCCACCAAGGGTATGTTCGAAAAAGGTGGCATCACCGCCGAGGTTGATAAACTGATCGCCAAGAAGTGACGTGCCTGCTCTCAAGCCGCCTGCTGATCAACCTGCTGTGGTTGATGCCGCTGTTGGCCTTCGACGACCTGCACTCCGCCGTGCGGGCGGGCGACCAGGACCGGGTGCGGGCGCTACTGAAGTCGGGCGCCAGTATCAATGCCCGCGATTCATTGGGCGG
>JAYVUQ010000179.1:0-6716 GCA_043787785.1 Bryobacteraceae bacterium | reverse complement strand
CTGCTGATAGTCGCTTTCGCGCCGGACCTCGAGGGCTTCCTGGGCTTGGGCCGCCGTGCCGCCGGCGACGGGCAAGGCGGCGCCGTAGCCGGTGGCCTGAACTGAGGTGATGAGTGCGGCGGGGGAGGTTTGGGCGGCGTCATAGTCGATGACGGCCTGGTGCTGGAGGAGGTTGACCCGCGCTTCGCTAACGCCCGGCGCGGCGGTGAGGGCGCGTTCTACGGTGGACTGGCAACCCGCGCAGGTCATCCCGGTGATTTCGAGCGTTGCCTTGGCCATGTACTTTTAGTGTGGACCCTTTAACGCGCCGCGTGTACGCATGGCCTGAGCACACGCTCGAGATTACTTGCCGTCGGTCTTGGCTCCGCTGAGGACGCCGAGGAAGCCGCCGAAGTCGAGGCTGCCGAGACGGGCAAGGGCGAACTGGAGGCGCATGCCGAGGCCGGCGCCAAAGCCGTACCACTTGCCGGTATAAGTAGCCGCGCCGTGGGCCATATCGACCGGATCGGAACCGAGCCCGAGTTCGGTGGGGCGTGAGGAGACTTTGACGGCGACATCGTCGGCGAGCAGGACACGGCGACCGCCGCGTTTGACTTGATAGAAGAGGTCGAGGTCACCGCCGAATTGGCCGTAGCGCTTTTCGTCAAGGTAATTGATTTGGACGATGGCCTGGCGGCGGATCATGAAGGGAGCGCCAGCGGGGAAGTCCTGGCCGGCGGCCATGGGCCAATGGCCGGTGCTGACCCGGGTGTTGAGTTCGGCGGGTGTGGGCAAGGAATAGCAACGGCCGACCACTTCGCCGGCGCTGTTGCGCTCCTGGGGGCAGACCACGGTGACTTCAGTTGCCTGATCCAGGCGAGCCATCAGGGCGGCGATGGTATCGGCTTCAATTTCGACGCCGGGGGGCAGAAAGAAGAGGAACTCGCCTTTCGCGGTGCGGGTGGCGATGTTGGCGGACTTGGTCCAGCCGAAGTTTTTGGGCGTGCGGAGGAGTTTGATGGCGGGAAAGTCGGCTTCGATGTCGCGGGTGCCATCGTCACTGCCGGCGTCGACGATGAGGATCTCGAGCATTTCGCGGGGCAGAGAACGCTCAACGGAGGTGAGGGTTTGGCGCAGCGGTTCCAGTTGATTGCGGGTGATGACGATGACGGAAACGCGCATCGGGATTATAACCGGCTCAGGAATCGGAGCGGGAATCAGTTCGGGCTTGGGGTACTTGTCAGGCTTGGCCATGCGATGGGATCGAACTCAAGGATAACGCGCGAGGACGGTCTCTGCATTTTCCCCATTCAGCAGGAGGGAAATTATGGCAGCGGTGTGGCGGGTTTCGAAGAGCCGGTCGATTTGGCGGGCGGGCACGACCCCGGCGGGTTTCCACATCCAGGGCACGTGTTTGTCCTCGGGAGGATAACCCAGGCGGGTGGCTTGGCGAAAGCCGTGGTCACCGGTGACGAGGACGTGGGTGTGTGCCCAAGCTCCATTTTGGGTGAGGCGGGCACGAATTTTGGCGAACATACGATCGGCGAGTTGGAGGTTGACGAGGTATCCGCGAGCATCCTGGTTGTGGGCAGAGAGGTCATGCTTGGCCGGGTTGTAAACGAAGGGAGTGTGAGGAGTGGGCAGGTGCAAGAAGATCAAGTCGAAGCGGGGATCGGCGGCCAGTTGGACGGCGGCATCTTCCATTAGGAGGATGGTTTGGGTATGGGCCTGGATAGCGAGGGATTGCCCGAAGAGTGAATAGAGACTGGTCTCCAACAGGCTGCGGAGCTGGTTGCGGGCCACAGGGACGAGGCCGCCAGTGCCATAGCTATTTAACTGACGATCCATGGGCCATGCCCGGCAAGTCTCTAATTCCTTCGCATAATTGCGGCAATAGGGAATGTACCAGCCGACTAGACCGGCACGGAGGCCGGGACGTTCGAGGATGGGCTCGAGCATGGTGGGAATGGAAATCGAGGTGGAGTTGGACGGGCTGTAGGCTTGGCGAAAGTTAACGGCTTCGGCGCGGAAAGCGTCGAGGGCGGGGAGTTGCAATCCGGCTGGGCGCTGGGCGAAGGCGATGCGCTCGTCGAGTTCGTCAAAGACAATCCAAACGAAGGGAGTGTGATTGGCGGCGAATTTGACGGGGAGGGGGGAGGGCGGGGCAAGGGCGGCGGGAGGGGGAAGCAGCAGCAGCCGCCACACGGACTGGCCGATGGTGATGAAGGCAATGGGGCTCAAGGCGAGGAGCGCAGGGGCTACCCAGCGGAAGTGTACGCGCCAGAGCAACCAGCCCAATAGCGCGAAGACAGCGAAAACGGCGGGCCAGAGCCAGCCTTGGCGCAAGGAGCTTTCGACGACGGAGGCAGCTTGCGCTCTCCAGAGGCTGGAGTCCTGCCCCAAGGCGGTGGTCACCTCTTTGGCCAACAGGGCCGTTACGACGATCTTTAAGAGCGTACGGCCGGTGAAGCCGCCCCATCGCCAGATGCCCGCGATGAGAACGGAGAGCAGGAAAAGGTTGAGCAGCGCGGCCGCATACCAGAGCGGGGGCGGTGGTTCAGCGGGTGAGCCCAAGAGGCCCATCCAGATGCGGACGAGGCAGAGATTGGCGAGCGAAAGGGCGGCGAGTGCGGATCCCGCCGTTCGCTGGTTACGCGCCCCAGCGGTCAACCCGGGGCTCTTTTTGCGCGACAAGTTTTTCGCACCAGTAGAGGTGACGCCGTCCATCGAGTATGGGTTGCTGCCGGCGGATGTGAAAGCGTTGACCGAGTTCAGCTTCAAAGGCTTCGCGGGTATCGGCCTGGTGGAGAGAGTGGCGGCCACGAAGGAGGTGGCGATAGAAGGGGTCTTCGGGGCTGACATATTCGATGATGAGGGTGCGGCGGGTGAGGTCGGAGGCGAGGTCGAGCACCCAGGGGAGCGGAACGCGCTCGGTGAGGGTGAGGTGATGCAGCAGGGCGAGCATGAGCACGGCATCGAACTCTCCGGCGGCGCGGTCAAAGAAAGCAGTTTGTTCACGGTTGCGCCAACCAGTGGGGGGAGTGGGTTGGGCGAGGTTCATGACGACGGGCAAAATGTCGAGGCCGGCGCGGTGGGCATGACACCAAATTTCGTTGGCCGCTTGCGGATCGCCTTCTACGGAGACCACGCGGGAACCTTGTTGGGCAGCGAGGAACGAATACTCGCCTTGGTTGGCACCGAGGTCGAGCACCTGGGTGGCGCCTTTGAGCGCCTCGGCGACAAAGACGCGTTTGGCTTCGTGGGCGGCGCGGTCGTAGTGGCAGCAGGCCTGATAGCTGGTCCAACTGGTGCCGCGCGGGAGACTTGGGGGCGTGGCTTCGAGGGTGCGGCGCATGCGGCCTAGCAACCGGCCCAGGATAAACCGGGCAGTTTCCGGGTCCTGCGCCTGGGCCGGCCGGTAGGAATGTGCGGTGGCCTCGCCGCGCATCCACTCGGGGAGGGTGATCCAGGGGAGGGCGCGAGGGCGGAGACGGTCGAGCCAACTGAGCCGCTCGTACATTTCACTGGTGGTCCAGCCTTCGCGTCGTCCCTGGAAGGCTTCATGGACCCCCACGCCTTTCCACTGGTCAAGCCAGAGCGGGTAAACGAAGGTGGAGAAGAACTGGGACAATGGCCGCCACAGCGGATCGCTGGCTTGGCGCGGCTCGATCGACAGCGCGTCGACGAAGATGGGCTTGGTGCCGCGGAAAAGAACATTCCAGGGGGTGGCGTCTTTGAGGCCATGGCCGTGGGCGAGAAGATTTTCGGCAAGGCGGATGGTCAACAGAGCGGCTTCGCGGAGCATGCCGCGAGTGAATTCGCTGGGGTAGGTGGGGAACCAGATGCGCTGGTGCTCGAGCACCGTAGCCGCCGGACTGTGGCGAGTATGGCCGATGCGGCTGAGGACGGCGTCGCGTTCCAGGGGCGAGGCCAGACCGGTGCGGACAACGTCGCCTGCGTCCATGAGGTTTAGGCCCATGGGAGAGCCGAGAAGGGTAATCAGGCGGGCCGCCGCCTCGGGTTGGGTGACACGGAAGACCGGCTTAGCAGCCGATCCGGCGACGACGAATCCATCGGGGTCGCGAAAAGAGATCTGGGCCACGGACCTACTGGTTACGCTTGAAAACCCGGGCGAGGACGCGGCGGGTGGTGAAAAGGAAGCCGATGGAGACGGCCATGACGGATTGCCAGATCAGCATTCCGGTGCCGGGGTCGGTATAGGCCAACGCGGTGGCTGGAGTGGCGGCCACGATCAGGGCAAGGGTTAGGACGCGGTTCATCTATGATTTCCTCCGGTGAAAAGACGATCGGCGGCGAGAAACGGCCGGGATCGCGGTTGGTATACGGTCATTAGAACACGCTAATTTGGGGGAAGTCTGCAATCTTACGACGCTATGGCAAAGCGATATTATCCCTCAGGGTGCTTCGGTAGGGCCGAAATGTTCGCAAATAGAGCAGTTAGTTTATTTTTACGATGTTTAATTCAGCATGTAGATTTACTGAACACGTATTTGAAAGTCTTTACAAAACTTTGGAGAAGATTGCGCGGATAGCGTGACATGCCGATTGGCATGAAAAGCTGCGCTCCGCTTTGCAAGCGCTCTACATCTTTGCTGGACCAATCGGTAATGCCTTCTTGTCTCAAACATCAGCGGCCAAAAAGGAGAAGGGATATGATGTTCGGGGCAAGCTGAAGTTGTAGCGCTGGCGTTGATACTACTGCAGGTAGCGCAAGGCTTGGCCCGTGTTCCAGGGCTGATAGGCGGCGGCAAAACGAAGCCGGTCGGCGATCGGCGGATGACTGTATACCCAAGCGACATAGAACGGATGGGGATGGGGGAAGGACAAGGACCGCTCACCCAATTTCTGAAACATATGGGCGGCCACCTGGGGTGAATCGGGGACGAGGCCGTGAATGACTTCGAGGCCATAGACATCCGCCTGGTGTTCGAGGTGGCGGCTGAAGGCGGCGGCGGCCGGTTGGCTGGCGATGGCGAAAAGAGCGTAAAGCAACAGAAGTAAGGGAAGAGAAGCCCAGTCACCCAAAGCGCGGATGCCAAAACGGCCGCCGCCTCTGACGATCAGGGCATTCATCAGGCGATAGGCGAGATAGAAGCCCACGAACAATCCGGCGACGCTGAGGCCGATTCCGAGCCAAATATGATTCAGTACGTAGTGTCCTTGTTCGTGCCCAAAAACAAACATGGTTTCTGGAATCGTCAGGTGCTTGGCGGTGTTATCCCAGACCACCACGCGCTTGCTGGGGCCGATGCCAGTGACATAAGCGTTGTAAGTGGTTACTTTGTCGCTCGCCTTCATTTCAAACATGCGGGAACGATCGATAGCGAGGCCGCCGCGGTGCATTACCTTTTCGATTTCCGGCAAAAGTTGGGGCTGCTTGGCTTCCAGAGGATCGAATCGATTGAAGAGCGGATCGATGAAGATGGGCTGAATGAGGACCAACAGAAGAATGACCGGAATTGACGCGATCCAGCCATAGAACCACCAGCGGCGCGGGTAGCGGCGGAGCATGGCATAAAGGCCCCAAATCAGGAGCGTGGCCAGGATGGTCCCCAGTAATTCGCCTTTGAGCCAGTCACCCCACCAGGATCCCCAACGCTGCACGGACAAACCGTAGCTGAGTTGCAGATGATGGCCGTAAAGACTTACCGGCAGACTCAGCAGGTCAATGGAGACGACGAGCAGCGGCCCGAAGAGAGCGGCCTGGAAAAATGTGCGGGAACTGTGGGCTTCGGCCCAATCGCGAAACTTGGCACTGGCTCCCGAGAACAGCAGGAGGGCCAGCACCGCGACGCCATATAGCGATCCGATGACATATATCGCCGCCTGCGTCTGATAGAGCGCTTCCGCCTGCTTTAGCTGTCCGGCGGGCAAGCGGTACTCGGTGAGGGTCTCATCCGCAGCCTGAGCTATCAGCGCACAGATGAATAGTAGCGCAAGGCGCAGCAGGGAAGGCATGGTTCCTCATCGTAACCCTTGTTTCGGCCGGTTCACGGGACGGTAAAAGGAATGTAGTCCGCGTAATGAGGGCCTGGAAGCCCGCTCTAATGTGGGGATAGGGGTGAGGACAAAATCGGAGGTCTCGTACGGGGTTGCATCACAACTGCCTATGGTCGCTATAGGCCCAAAATTAGGGATTCACCGAATACACTGAAAAGGTGACGGCTCCGCCGTTCCATCAAGGAGTAGTGAATGAAGAAAAACCTGAAGTTGGCGTTGACCGCTTTGGCGGCAGTTGTCGTTCCGTTCATGTTGACCGGTGTTGCCTGGGCGCAACAGCCGAAGCCAAACCAGTTCTGGTGGCCGGAGAAACTGGACTTGTCGCCACTGCGGCAGAACTCCGCGGAGTCGAACCCTTTGGGCAAGGATTTCAATTACGCGAAGGCGTTCGCGAGCCTTGACCTGAAGGCTGTGAAACAAGACATCCAGAAGGTGCTCACCACATCTCAGGATTGGTGGCCGGCTGATTATGGGAACTATGGTCCATTCTTTATCCGTATGGCTTGGCATAGCGCGGGTACCTACCGGACGACGGACGGGCGAGGCGGCAGCGATGGCGGGCAGCAACGATTCGATCCACTGAACAGTTGGCCGGACAACGCGAACCTGGACAAGGCGCGGCGGCTGGTGTGGCCGGTGAAGCAGAAGTACGGCCAAAAGCTTTCCGGGGGCGATCTGATGGTGTTGACAGGAAATGTTTCGATGGAATCGATGGG
>JAYVUQ010000178.1:0-6226 GCA_043787785.1 Bryobacteraceae bacterium | reverse complement strand
GGGGTGATACGCTTTCCCAACAAATTTCCTTAAATCAGGCGCTTGCCAACTTCGTTCTGCGCATAACCGTCCGCGAAACCCATTTTCTTGCAAAATCCATACGAGCGCCCACCGCCCAAAATCGGGTAGAGGGATCATCACCGACGATCACCATACTGATTTCCTCGAAGCAATTCAAGATTCGCTGCGGTCGCACTATGGTGCCTTCTTCCCCGCTTCGACCGCCAACCCGTCACCCAATGGCCAACTTGTGTCCTTGAGGGGCGATGCCCATAGGTTGTCCAAGGCCTCCGCGCGGGTATTTACGTCGCACCGGGCGTGGTGCCAGGGCCATATCGGCTGGTGGCGGAAGCCCCCGGGCTGCAACGGTTCGAGGGCAAGCTTTCGGTGCAGGTCCAGCAGGATGTGACGGTCGATCCGGTGCTGCTGGTCGGCCAGAACGTCTCGGAGATTGTGGTCAAGGACGTCACGCCCCTACTGCGGACCGACAGCCCGAGCATCGGCCACGTGCTCGAGCGGCAGCGCATCGAACAACTCCCGATCAACGGGAGGGCCATCACCAGCCTGATGTATGCCACGGTACCGGGCGTCGAGTCCACCGGCAACGCCGGCCTGCGCGCCTACGGCATGCGGATGGGCACGATGGCGTTTGTGTTTGACGGCACCCAGCACAATGAATCCTGGGAAGGATGGTCGCAACAGCGGCCACCGGGGCTCGATGCCATTGAAGAGTTCAAAGTCGAGATCAACAACGCCTCAGCGAAGTTCACGCGCCCGGCCACGCTGGTGGTGTCGAGCCGCAGCGGAACCAATTCATTTCACGGCGTGCTGTTCGAAACCAACCGCAACAATGCCATCGGAAAGGCGCGCCAGCGGCAGGACACTTACACCAAGGCGCTCTTCCTCAACCGGAACGAATTCGGCGCTTCGGCGGGCGGCCCGGTCTACATTCCCCGCGTTTACGACGGTCGCAACCGCACGTTCTGGTTCTCCTCCTGGGAAGCCAGCCGCACCATCAGCCCCAGCACCTTCCAATGGCGCGTGCCCACCCAGGCCATGCGCGACGGAGACTTCCGCGGTCTGGTGGATGCCCAAGGCCGCCAGTTCAAGATCTACGACCCTTGGACCACGGACCCCGTCAGTTGGCAGCGTCAGCAGGTCGCCTTCAACAACGTCCCCAACACCATCGACCCGCAACGCATCAGCCCGCTGGCCAAGGCACTCCTGGCGGTGACGCCCCTGCCGACGCTGCCGGACGTCAATCCGCTCATTGACATCAACTGGTCTGGCCCGTCTCCCAACTGGACGCGGAATTGGACCAGCAGCACTCGCATCGATCATCGTTTCTCCAGCAAGGACAATGTTTTCGCGAGGTACACGCAAAGCGCCGCCAGCCAGCTGTATCAATACGCCGGTCAGATCATGCTCGATCAGTTGGCCGGTGCCACCTTACGCTCCGCGCCGAACAAGGCGATTTCCGGGACTTGGGTGCATATCTTCTCCCCGACGCTGATCAGCGAGACGTTGATCAGCGTCACCCGCGACAACCAGCTGCGCGGTAACGGCGACGGCAAGACCGACTACTCCGCCGCCTTGGGTCTGCCCAATCCCTTCAAATCGGTCACCTATCCACAGTTGACGGGTACCGGACTGTCCGGTTATGGCTACTATCGCGACAACATCTTCGATTCGCCCTCCTGGTACATCCAGTTGCAGGAGAACGCCACCAAGATCGCGGGCAAGCACGAATTCCAGTTCGGCTTTCACTACCGCCGCGACTCCCTGGATATGAACAATTTCCCGGCCACGGTCGACCACAACTGGAGCACCCAGGCGACGTCGCTGTACGACAGTACTTCCACCCCCGTCAACCCGCTGGCCGCTCCGTTCAGCGGCAACGACCTCGCTAACATGTACCTCGGAGTGATGAACTACGCCAGCGCCTACGGACGCAACTACATGTACATCGCCGCCAAGGAATACTCCCCGTACTTCCAAGACAACTGGAAGGTGACGCCGCGCCTTACGATGAACCTCGGTCTCCGCTACGAGTTCCGGCCGCCGGTGATGGAGGCTAATCAGGCGTTCTTCGGTTTCTCGATGGAGAAGAAAGCGTACGTGCTCGGGAACGATCTTGATGCCATGTACAAGAACGGCGCGCTTCTGCCTCAGGTGGTAAACCAGATCACTGCGCAAGGCGGCAAGGTCATCACGTGGAAAGAGGCCGGGATGCCGCAATCGCTGGTAAATACCAACCGGAATAACTTTGGCCCCAGGCTCGGTTTCGCCTACCGCGGCGGCGCCGGCAAGAGTTCGTTTGTGATGCGCGGCGGCTATCGAATCTCCACGTACCCGGTTCCCTACCGCTCCGGGGGCGCCTCGCAGGGGGGCACTCCTTCGCGGGCCAGTTTTTCCAACAGCCTCACCAACACGGCCCAGTCCCCCGACGGGCTGCCAAGCTATGATTTGCGCTCCGTGCCGCGCTTGATGGCTGGCTCCAACAGCGCCGGCGCCATTGACGTCAACGACATCCGCACCCTGCCCCGCGGATTCGCCTCGAGCAACTTCCGCTCTCTCAACCAGCCCGATGGCCGGGTGCAGGACTGGAACCTGACGGTCGAAAAAGAAGTGATGCCGAGCACCGTGGCGCGCATTTCCTACATCGGAAACTATAGCGGGAACCAGGAGGTGTGGGTGCGCCACAATGAGGCGACTCCCGCCTACATTTGGTACGCGACGAAACTCGAACCCCTGCCCACCGGCGAGTTCTCCAGCGTGGCTACCCGGCCCTTCGAAAACGCCGTCTACGCCAGCCTCAACGAAATGACGGCGAAAGGCCGGTCGAGGTTCAACGGCATGCAGTTTGAGCTCGAACGCCGCTTCGACAAGGGTTTCGCCTACCAACTCTTCTACCTGGTGGGCAACACGATGCTGCTGGGCGGCCAGGAAGGAACGATTTCGTCGGCAGCCTGAATACCTACCTGCCAGGAGCGGTACCGGCGGACATTGACCAGCGCCTTCGCTTCATGCAGTACCGGCGCGACTCCGAAATACCCAAGCACCGGGTGCGCTGGAACTTCGTCGCCGACCTTCCGTTCGGCAAAGGGAAACGGTTTGCCAGCAATGCCCACGGCATCACCGACAAGATGATCAGCGGCTGGCAGTTAGCGGGCATTGGGAACCTGCGGACCAACTTCTTCACTCTTCCCACCAACGTCTATCCGACAAACAGCAGTTCCATCGAAACGTACGGCTACCAATACCCCATGGAGGATTGCCGCAGCGGAAGGTGCAATCCCGGCTACCTCTGGTGGAACGGCTACATCCCGGCCAACCAGATCAACAGCTATGACAAAAACGGCAAGCCGAACGGCGTGATGGGCGTTCCGGACAGCTACAAAGCCGCCGCCACGCCTTTGATTCCCACCGGCTCGACAGCGCTTCCACCCAACGCTCCGGCAGGGACCAACGTTCAGCAGTTCTGGGACAGCAACACGGTGTGGATCCCGTTAAAGAACGGTACCGTGCAGCGCACGACCTTCGACAACGGCCTGCACCCCTGGCGCAACCAGTACCTGCCGGGTGTGAAGCAGTGGGGCCTGGACGCTTCGCTGTTCAAATTCGTTAACCTCACGGAAAGGCTCGTCTTGCGCATCAACATCGACATCTTCAACGTGTTCAACCACCCGAACAACCCAAACTCCATCGGTGGCGACGGAGTGCTGAGCACGCGAAACTCGGGCAGTGGAGCCCGTACCACGCAACTCACGGCGCGGCTGCAATGGTAGGTGGGGCCGAAAAGGCACTGCGCAAAGGACTCTTTTCCATGTTCCGCCTGATCCCGCTGTCCCTAATTCTCTCGCTGTGCCTCGCGCCTGCCCTCGTCGAAGGCCAGGACGTGAAGGCGACGTATCCGCCAACCGATGAGAACTTCCCCAACCCTGAGCGTGGATTCTACTACCAGACGGCCTATAACCCCGCGGCCGGGCCAGACGCCGCCCGGCCTCAGCGCCGGCTCGCTGCGGAAATGGCGCGACTCCGGAATCAGCCTGGTGCGGATGTACTACGTCATCTCCGAGTTTCGCGAGGCGCCTTTGTCGGCGGCGATGCTCGCCCGGCTCGCAGGCGACTTCGCCGCCATCCGCGATGCGGGGATGAAGGTGATTCCCCGCTTTGCGTATAACTTCGGGCCCATCGGAGAGCCGGACGCCAGAGTCGAGATCATTCTGGGCCACCTCGACCAACTGGAACCGGTGCTGCGGACGAACGAGGATGTCATTGCGTTCGTGGAGGCGGGCTTCATCGGAACGTGGGGCGAATGGCATCATTCCACCAATGGCCTCTTCGATGCGGTCCCCGGCGCTCAGGAACGGCTGAATGATAGGAGCCGGCGCATTGTCGAGAAACTGCTGGAGGTGCTGCCCACGGGACGGATGATTGCCCTTCGGTACCCGCGGCACAAGATGGCGATGTTTGGCCCCGAACCAGTGTCCGCCGAAGAAGTCTTCACCGAGACGCCAAAGTCCCGCGTCGGCGCGCACAACGACTGCTTTCTCGCCTCCACCAACAATTGGGGAACCTACACTAGAGAAATCGAGCAGGAACGGAGGTTTTACGCGCAGGACAACCTCTTTGTGCCCCAGGGCGGTGAAACCTGCAATGCAAAGGAGCACGCCCGGCCATACATCGGATGTGAGAACGCATTACGCGAACTGGAACAACTTCACTTCCAGACTCTCAACATCGACTATCTCAAGGAAGTACTCGACGGATGGCGGGCGGGCGGCTGTATGGCGGGCAATCTTCGGCGATTGGCGTATCGATTTCAACTCAACGAGTCCGAAGTGAGTGCGGTGGCCGCGCCGGGCGGCGAGTTTCGGCTCACGTTTACGGTTGCCAACCTCGGCTTCGGCAACCTTTACAACAAGAGGCCGGTCGAGGTCGTCCTGCGGCCTAAGGCCGACGGCGAATCGATCCGGCTGGCGACCGACGAGGACCCGCGCCGCTGGATGGCCGGGCGCGAGACGGTAGTGCGATTCGCCGGCCGTATTCCGGAAGGAGCTGCCGCCGGAGAGTACGACGTGTTGCTCTGGCTGCCGGACCTTGCCGCATCGCTTCAAGGCCGGTCAGAGTATGCCGTGCGCCTAGGGGCAAAACAGGACCAAACCGGTAACAGCAGGCTGCGCCCTTTACAGGGTTTGCCGAGATGGTTTTGGGGCTGGAACCTAAGAGCCCAGAATGGTTGTTTTGATCGAGATCGCCGGGTTTGTTTTTCGATATTTTTTTCTGGGGGTTAGTTGGGCTGAGAACCGGTGTACTGAGTGGCGAAGGGATTGCGCCAACCACGATATTGGGCGACGACTTCGCAGACGGCGACTCCGACGCTGTTGAGGATATCGGGGTGCGCGCCAGAGACTATTGGACTGCGGCGTTCACCTGGATATCGTCCGAGAGGTCGGCGACGGGGATTGAGTCATAGTCGAAGTCGGTGTAGAGTTTTTTGTATAAGTGCCTCTGAGATTCAGAGTAACAGGGGTAGTGTTAGCCGGAATTCTGGTTTTTCTTGTAAGTGCTTGACTGGGTGGGGAGTTAGAAGGTTTAGATTCGTTGTGAATGGTTGGCAGCGCCATCTGGCTGGCGTTGTACCTCGGGGACTTGTCAGTTTTTGCATCGACTTGGGTGGGCTGATTGCCCCTATTCTGGGGGCCGATACCCGCAAAAGATATTTGAGAACTCTGTCTCGCGAAAACGACTTATTAGTATGAAACGTTTCTACTATTTTTTCAGTTGCGGAGGCGTCGATGCGCGATCATCGTGACTTTCGGCCGGGACAGATTTATGGCGTGACGCAGCGCGGCAATCGCGGGCAGTGGGTAGCGAGGGAGGAGGAGGATTTTCTGAAGTGGTTGGGGTTGATGGAGAAGTACGCCGGGGTGTACGGCGTGCGGATTCATGGTTGGTGCTTGATGCATAACCATGGCCATTGGTTGTTTGAGGCGTCGACGCCGGAGTCGATCTCGAATTTGATGCGGGACATGCAGGGTTGCTTTTCGCGGTATTTGAATAAGAAGTATGCGGATGCGCCGGAGTTGTTGGGTCCGCTGGATTGGCCGGGTCGGCGGGGGGATTTTACTGGTTATTTGCGCGCGGGGCCTGTCAATTGGACTCCGCGCTTTGATGCTTTGCACTTGGACTTGCGCGGGTTTAAGTCATTCTTGCGGTATGT
>JAYVUQ010000177.1:0-8594 GCA_043787785.1 Bryobacteraceae bacterium | reverse complement strand
CCGGAGATAATCCGGCCCGCCTCCACATCGTGGCCCACGCCGCTTTGCGCGTAGACGACGGCGTTGTCGTGAATCGTCAAGTGGCCCGACACGCCCACTTGCCCGGCCAGCAACACGCTGTTGCCCAGAATCGTACTGCCCGCCAAGCCGACTTGGGCGCAAATGATATTGTCCTCACCCACCACACAGGCATGCCCCACTTGCACCAACGAATCAATCTTGGCGCCGCGCTTGACGCGCGATTCGCCCACCGTCGCCCGGTCAATCGACGTGAGCGATTGCACCTCCACGTCGTCCTCCAGCACCGTCACTCCGCTTTGTACAATCTTGTGATGACGCCCCTCGCCGTCCTTGGCAAAACCAAAGCCATCGCCACCAATCACCACGTTGTTCTGCAGGATGACGCGGTGGCCCACCACACAGAACTCGCGCACCACCGCGTGCGAGTGCGCCAGAAAGTCATCGCCAATTTGCGCACCCTGATAGATCGTCGCGTGCGGATGCAGCACCGCGCGTTGGCCGAGCTTCACTCCATCGCCCACATACGCAAAAGGCCCGATGGCCGCGCCTTCGCCAATCTCGGCCGATTCCGAAATGTATGCCAAAGGGTGGATACCCGGCGCCGGCCGCGGCGCTCGATAGAACAGAGCGAGACTGCGGGCAAAATCTAAGTACGGATTCTTCGACACCAGCGTGGGCAGGTCTTCGATCGCGGTGGCGGCGATGATGGCCGCCGCGCGGGTGCCCTTCACCTTAGGCGCATACTTGGGGTTGGCCAGAAAAGTAAGTTGTCCGACACCGGCCTGTTCGAGCCCTGCCACGCCCAAAATCTCAATGGCCCCATCACCGTGCAGATCGGTTCCCAGCGCGGCCGCAATGTCGCTCAGTTTCATGTTTCCTATTGTGACGCGACTTCCTCGGAATCAAGGTATCCTAGCCGGCAAGCCTTGAAGCGGATCCGGCTGCCCGCCACGGGCTTCGTATAGAGCTGCCAGCGCTGCCCGTCAAGCGTATAGGCAATGGATGCGCCCGGCGTCATGCACTTTGCCGTCGACTGGCCGTTCTCCGTCGTCAAGGCAGGCGTCGCCGTCTTAGCCCACTTGCCTCCCGGACGCATGCGCTCCAGCAACTGCTCCTCTGGCAGCAACGCCAGGTCGCCAGTCTCCTTCATGAAGCGCTCATGCGCTAGGCGCAGGCGCTTCAACTCCGTCGCGTACTTCGGGTCGCCGGCCAGGTCATTGATCTCGTGCGGATCATGGGCCGAATCGAAGAGCTCTTCCACCGGTTTCTCCGGCCGGAAGAAAAGCTTCTGTGCACCCACCAGTTTGCCGGCCGCGTGCAATTGGCGCATCTCGCGCAGCATCGGCATCTCGTCCATGTAGGCGATGTACTGCGCATAGGGTTTGCCGGGCTGATAGTTGCGGATGTAGCGGAAGCGATGATCGCGCACCGAACGAATGATGTCGTAGGTCTCATCCATGCGGTCGCGCGCCATGTAGACGTAATCGCGCGGCGGCGCGCTGTGGGGGCCCAGAAAGGCTTTCCCCTGCATGTGCGCCGGTGGCTGGATACCGGCTAGGGAAAGCACGGTGGGCCCCAGGTCCATGAGGCTCACCAGCCGATCAGTGACCGCCCCCGCCGCCGGTTGCCCGGGCCAGCGAATGATCAGCGGCACGCGCGTACCGGAGTCATACACCCAGCGCTTAGCGCGCGTCAAGCCGCGCCCATGGTCTCCCCAGAAGAAGACGATGGTGGAATCGGCGAGGCCGTCGTCTTCGAGTTGCTTGAGCGTATCGCCCAGCAGGTAGTCCATGGCGGTGATGTTGTCGTGTAAACGCGCCCAGTCCTTTCGCACAACGGGCGTATCAGGATAATAGGGCGGCAGCGTGGCCTTGGCGGGGTCGTGAATCTGGTCTGGCGTCAAGCGCGCGACGTTTTTGCGATAGACCTCTTCCGGCGCGCGGACCTGGCTTTCATGGCTCACCAGATAGTTGAAGACGGCGAAGAAGGGCGCTCCCGCGGGCCGGTTGCGCCAATGCGCCTTGGTGCTCACTTCATCCCAGGCGGTTACCGGCGCGGCGAAGTTATAGTCGGTCTTCTGGTTATTGGTGCAGTAATAGCCGGCCGCCCGCAGATACTCTGGAAAACACTTCACCTCCGGCGGCGGCACGCCCTGGCTGCGCATGTGCTGCGTGCCGATGCTGGCCGGATACATCGCCGTGATGATGGAAGAACGGCAGGGCGCGCACACGCCATAGGTAGAAAAGGCGTGGGTATAGCGGAGACCCTGGGTGGCGAGCCGATCGACATTCGGGGTGCGGGCATAAGGGTCACCGTAGCAGCCAAAATCAGGGCTGCTGTCCTCGCAGCTCACCCAGAGGATGTTCCAACGCTTGGCGGGTTGCTGGGCAAAGAGGAGGGAGGAGGCAAGCAATTCACGACGCGTCATCGCCCGCCATTCTACCGGAATTGGGCTGGCCCCAATGGTACGGGATAGGTAGGACGGCTAGTTCAAGAGTGGAACTAAACGCTGGTACCACCCAGTACCCCATTCGGTTCAGGCCTAAAATGAACCCCCTCGCCTATTCGCCGGCGACACCTCAAAAGGCAAGATCAATACATGAAACGCACTCAGTTGTTCACCTTAGCCGGCCTGATGATGGCTTCCAGCGGCTATGCTTCGGCAACCACCATGACCTTCCAGGGCCTCGATGCGGCCCGCTCCGCTTCCGTGTGGATGAATTTCACGTATCTGACGGGCGACTATATGTTGAATGGCCAGACGGCCTCGCACACCACCCAGGCTACGGAGCAACTCGGCATCGGCGTACTGGACGTCAGCTTCGACGGCAGCCTCCAACTGCAGGACGCCTTTTGTGTCGACCGCTTCCGCTATATCTCGAATGGTGACTACAACGTGAACCTGTCGTCTCCCAACACGGTAAGCCAAGGGGCCCGCGCCGCCTGGATGTTGCACGACATCCTGCCGCAAATCAACGCGGCTGTCGCTGGCGCCACGCAGCGCAACATGGCCGCCGCCCTGCAAATGGCCATCTGGGACGTCGTCACCGACAACGGCGACGGCTTCAGCGCGGGTCGCATTCAGAGGTCCTCAAACGCGAACCACGTCACTGACCCCATCATCCTCAGCCTGGCCCAATCCTTCCTCGCCCAGAGCAGCGGCAAAGCTTATTACGGCGCGCAAATCGCCAGCAACGTGAATGTGCAAAACCTCACCCAGCGTCTGATCGTTGACGGGCCCGGCAGCGGCGTCCCGGAGCCTTCCACCTGGGCCCTGGCGCTCACCGGCCTCGCCTTCGCGGCCATCCGCCGCGCCAAACGCTTCTAAAGACTTTTCGTTCCTTGCAGTATTTCATTTCCACTCCTTGACTTAACTTTCGGCCCGGGGCTCACGCCCTGGGCCATTTTTTTGCTTTGGAGAGTTCAGCAGAGGTCCTGCGCCTGGGTCAAAAAAGAAACGCCGGACTTGTCAGGTCCGGCGAAGGATTTTCTTGGTCTCAATCTAATATGCGCAATCAAACGTCCGATGGGGTCAACTAAGGCAAGCGGGCAATATCTTCGGGTTCCAGTTCCAGCTTGTCGGCAATCAGTTGCCGGCCGGAAAGCGAGTGGCGAAAGACGCCGGCGGGGCTGTGGTCGGAACATTTGCCCACCATGTGCACAATCTCATGGGCCATCACGCGGGCCAGCGCCCGGCCCAAAAGGCGCTCCCGATCCATCGTCTGTCCACCGATCGCCCGCTCCACCGACCTCGCAATATGGTCGCAAGCCACCTCGCTAAACGGCAGAATCTTGCCGTCCACCGTATGCGTAAAGGCGAAGGGTCCGCGTTCGTCCATCAACGGCGCATAATGCTCCATGCGGCAAATGCCCTTCAGCTTCACCAGCACCACATCGTTATAGGTGTCGTCGGCCTTGGCATCGCGCCGCAGACGGACGTCCAGGTTAAGATTCGTTGGCTTGAACACTTTGGCCAGTTCCTTGCGCATCTCGACGAGCGCACGCGGGGAGTGTTGTTGTTCAATATCGAGCAAAACGGTCAGATTCACCGCGAAGACGGGCACCGTGGCAGGCAGAGTGGCTAGGCCGACAAGCAGCAGGTAAGTTCGCATGGACATCTCAAACAGAGAGATAATTTTTATCGACCTCATAACGGGAAGGCCGACACTGGGAATTATATACGCATCATCTCGACATTGGTAAGCCTTACTTTACCTCAGCGTCATTTTTCCGAAGCGATTACACTAACAGTTTCGATGACTGAACCCTCCACGCCCCTCATGCGCCAGTATCATGCCCTCAAACAACAGGTGCCGCGCGCCCTGTTGATGTTCCGGCTGGGCGACTTTTACGAGCTGTTTTTTGAAGACGCCATCGTCGCCGCGCGCGAGCTCGAAATCACCCTGACTGCCAGAAACAAGGAGAAAGGCGAGCCCGTCCCCATGTGCGGCGTGCCCTACCATGCGGCCGATGGCTACATCGCTCGCCTCATCCAAAAAGGGCACCGCGTCGCCGTCTGCGAGCAGATGGAAGAGGCCAGCGCCGGCAAAAAACTTGTCCGCCGCGAGATCACCCGCATCGTTACCCCCGGGACGGCGACGGAGGCCACGTTATTACGGTCTCACGAGAATAATTTTCTTGCCGCGGTAAACCGTTCCGGCAGCCGCTGCGGGGTCGCGCTCGTCGACGTCTCCACCGGCGAGTTCCGGGTGACCGAAATCGACGAAGCCGAGGCCGCCGGAACACTCGAAACTCTCGGCGTGCGCGAAGTCCTGCTGGCTCCCGGCGGCGCAAACCTTCCGGGAGTTCGCACCGAACTCGACGCCTGGACCTTCGCGCCGGACTACGGCGACCGGCTCCTCAAAGAACACTTCCAGTTACTTTCTCTCGACGGCTGCGGCTTTGGCGACCGTCCCCTCGCCATCGGCGCGGCCGGCGCCGTGCTCCATTACCTGCGCGACACCCAACGCGCCGCGCTCGAACACCTCGAGCGCCCCGCCTGGTTTGAACGCAGCGAGAGCATGATTCTGGACAGCGTTACCGTCCGCAACCTCGAATTGTTAGATCCGATGTTCGCGGGCGAAAGCCGCGAGTCGACGCTGGTCGACGTGCTCGATCTGACGAAGACCGGCATGGGCGGCCGGCTCCTGCGACGCCGCCTGCTGCAGCCCGCCATTGTCGAAGCAGAGATCCTTGAGCGGCTCGACGCCGTCGAAGCGCTCGCCCGCGACACCATGGCCCGCGCCGGCGCCCGGGAGTCACTGGGCCAGATTCTCGACCTCGAACGCCTGCTCGCCAAAACCACCTTAGGCTCCGTCAATCCGCGCGAGTTATACGCCCTGGGTAAGTCGCTCGACGTGGTACCCAAGGTGGCCCAACGCCTCAGCGCCCTTTCCGCGCCCGCCCTGGTGCGCCTGCGCGATCAGTTGGATCCGGTGCCCGCCGTGCGCGACGCGATCCTGGGGGCGATCAACGAACAGCCGCCGGTGAACCTGGCCGATGGAGGCACCGTCCGCGCCGGTTACCACGCGGAGCTCGACGCGCTGCGTGACATCGAGCGCAACGGGCAACAGTATGTCGCCGCCATTGAGTCGCGCGAACGTCAACGCACGGGCATTCAAAGCCTCAAGGTCCGCTTCAACAATGTCTTCGGTTATTACATCGAAATCTCCAAGGCGAACTTACACGCCGCCCCTGCCGACTACGAGCGCAAACAAACTCTCGTCAACGCCGAGCGCTTCACCACACCCGAACTCAAAGGACTCGAAGTAAAAATCCTCGAAGCCGGCGAACAGATCCTTACTCTGGAGCGCGGCATTTTTGAAAGCTTGCGCCAGTTAACTGCCGCCGCCGCCACGGCCATCAAAGCCACTGCCAGCGCCGTCGCCGAAGTAGACCTCACCGCCAGCCTCGCCGAGGTCGCCGTCACCCGCCGTTACACCCGGCCGCGCTTCTCCACCTCGGGTGAGTTCCGCGTCACCGGCGGCCGCCACCCCGTCATTGAGCGCTTAGCCGAACGCGACGCCCAACGCTTCATCGCCAACGACACTTACTTAGACCGCCAGCAGTTTCTGGCCGTCATTACCGGGCCCAACATGGGTGGCAAATCGACTTACTTGCGCCAAACCGCCCTCATCTCGATCCTGGCCCAGATGGGCTCCTTCGTCCCGGCTGACGAAGCGCTGCTGCCCATCGTGGACCGGGTATTTACGCGCATCGGCGCGGCCGATAACTTGGCCCGCGGCCGCTCCACCTTTATGGTGGAGATGACCGAGACGGCCTTAATTCTCAATACGGCCACCGCGCGTAGCCTGATCATCCTGGACGAGATTGGCCGCGGCACCGCCACTTACGATGGTCTATCGCTCGCCTGGGCCATTCTCGAGCACATTCACGAGCAACTGCGGGCTTACACCCTTTTCGCCACCCACTATCACGAACTTACTGAGCTAGCCGGGCAACTCACCGGCATTCGCAACTTACACGTCTCCGTCAAAGAAAGCGGCGACCAAATCATCTTCCTGCGCCGCGTGGAGCCCGGCGCGGCCGACCGCAGCTATGGCATTGAAGTCGCCCGCCTCGCCGCCTTGCCGGCCAAGGTGATTGAGCGGGCCCGCGAAATTCTCGCCATTCACGAAAGCACCGAACAAACCGCCACCGCTGAGCTCGCGCCGCGCAGTGCCCGCCCAGCCCCCCTGCAAATCCGCCTCTTCGAGCCGGTGAACCATGACCTCGCCGGCCGTATTCGCAGCCTCAAACTGGACGAACTACGGCCCATCGAAGCCCTCCAGTTACTCGCCGAACTGCAGAAAGAGTTACAGTAAGTTTATGTTAGTCGCTGGAATCATGTCGGGAACTTCCCTCAATGGCATCGACGTCGCCATTGTGCACCTATCGGGCCGTGGCTGGGGGCTCAAGCTGAAGCCCGTCGCCTTTGCCAGTTACCCCTATCCCAAGGCCGTGCGCAACGCTTTGCTCGCCGTATCCAACACCACCTGCCACACCGGCGAAATCGCCCGGCTGAATGTCCTCTTGCCAGAGCTATACGCCGCGGCCGTACAGAAACTCTGCCAGAAACAGGGCCTGCCCCGACTCGACTTAGTCGGCTGCCATGGACAGACCATTTTTCATCAGGGCGCGCCAGCCCCATACTTAGGCCGCCGTATCGCGGCCACCCTGCAAATTGGCGACGCTTGCCACCTGGCGGAACGCCTGGGAGTCCCCGTCGTTTCCGATTTCCGCCAACGCGACATGGCCGCCGGAGGGAACGGCGCGCCGCTGGCGCCTTACTTCGACTATCTCGTCTTCCGGCACCCCAAGCGAGGCCGCGTCGCCTTGAACCTGGGCGGCATCGGCAACCTCACCGCGATCCCCCCCGCGGCGACGCCCGAAGCCGTGGTGGCCTTCGACACCGGCCCCGGCAACATGGTGATCGACCAGTTAGTCGCCCACCACACCAACGGCAAGCTACTCTATGACCGCGATGCCAAACTCGCCCGCCAAGGTCATGCGCACCTCGAGTTAGTCGACCAGTTATTGCGCGATCGTTACTACCGTCAATCGCCACCCAAGACCGCTGGCCGCGAACAATACGGCGTCGAGTTTATCCACCGCTTACTCGCCACTGGTCTTCCCCTGCTCGACCTCATCGCCACCGCCACCGCCTTTACCGCCGCCACCGTGGCGGCTCAAATCGATCGCTTCGCCCGTCCGAAGATGGCCATCGACGACCTCATCGTCGGAGGCGGCGGTGCCCAGAATCCGCTCCTGATGGCTTACCTCGAAGGGTTTCTGCCGGGCACCAAGGTGCAAACCACCGCGGACTTTGGCTTTACATCGGAGGCCAAGGAAGCCATCTTCTTCGCTGTCCTCGCCTACGAGCGTTGGCACGGCCGTAACAATAACCTTCCCTCCGCCACCGGGGCCCGGAGGGGCGTGTCCATGGGGAAGTTATCGGTGTAGGCTAACGCTTGCTAGTGCTGGCGGACTCCGGAATGGAGGCGGGAGAAGATGCCTTAGCCTTGTGGCGACCGAATAGTTTACTCGGCGCGAACTCCTGCAGCAGGGAGGAAACGAAGCCGAAATAAATGGCGGAGTTACCGGCCTGAATCCCTTGCGCGGACCATTTCTGATTGGGCGTGTAGGTGGTGGAGAGCATCCCGACCGAATACCCACCCACCAATGAGGGCCAGTTGAAGACCTTTTTTCCTGCCTGGTTATAGGTGACGAAATTCCATGCCAAGGCGTGGCCTATACGCTCCAGCGCGCCGGTACACTTGCACTGAATGTAGCGCATCTCATATTTGGCCGACGCGGCTAGCCCCTGAGAAACAGTGTCCTGCAAGCTGTAGGTGACAAAGCTGTTGCCGAAGCGTTGTCCGAACGCACCCCATCCCTGGCCGTAGTCGCGCGGACTATTCGCAAGATGATTCATGCCGGAACTGATGGTCGCCCGCACATACGAGCCAGGGCTCGCCGCAATGCCACGCCACCAAACCCGCCCTCGTTCTGGACCAGACGGCGGGCTCCAAACCATGGACCGAGGGACGCGTGTGCCCACCAACATGTCGGAC
>JAYVUQ010000176.1:0-15596 GCA_043787785.1 Bryobacteraceae bacterium | reverse complement strand
GTTTTCCACAATCATCGGCACTTATCTGTTCGCCATGGGCGTGGGAAGTTGGCTTTCGAAATTCCTCCGTCGCGGACTCGTCGCGCGCTTCATCAGCATCGAAATCATGGTCGGTGTCGTTGGCGGCTTCTCGTCGTCCATCCTCTTCCTCGGCTTCGCTTATGGCCAGGGTTTCCGCCCGCTGCTCTACGGTGTCGTGATGGTAGTGGGGGTCCTGGTGGGGCTGGAGATTCCGCTCTTGATGCGGATCTTGAAAGAGCGCTTTGAGTTTTCCGACTTAGTGTCGAATGTTCTTACGTTCGACTATCTTGGCGCGCTTGGCGCATCGCTCCTATTTCCCTTGATACTCGTTCCTAAGCTAGGGCTGGTGCGATCAGCCATTGTCTTCGGTCTTTTGAATGTCGGCGTGGCGCTGTGGTCTACCTGGTTCTTTCGCGAACAGTTAGGACGCCCGTGGCGGCTGCGGGCGACGGGGGCGATCGCGTTTCTCTGCTTATGCGCCGGCCTTATCTGGGCCGACGAAATCAGCAACGCCGCCGACAATAGCCTCTATGCGGACGATGTGATTCTCTCCCGCCAAACGCGGTACCAACGTATTGTGCTCACTCGCTGGAAAGATGACATTCGCCTGTTTCTCAGTTCGCACTTACAATTCAGCTCGCGTGACGAATATCGCTATCACGAGGCGTTGGTGCATCCGGCATTGGCCGCCTTGCCGGGCGTCAAGCATGTCCTGATTCTCGGCGGCGGCGACGGATTGGCCGCGCGCGAAGTGCTTCGTTACGAAACCGTGGAGAGCATCACACTAGTCGATTTAGACCCGGAGATGACGGCGCTCTTCAAAACCCATCCGATGTTGAAGACGTTGAATTCCGATTCCCTCAACTCCCCGCGGCTTAAGGTTCATAACGCTGACGCTTTCCCTTGGCTCGAACAAAGCCGCGACGTCTACGATGCCGTCATCATCGACTTTCCCGACCCCACGAACTTCTCGCTCGGCAAGCTGTACACTACCGCCTTTTATCGGCTCTTAAAGAAACACGTCGCCCCGCACGGGCTGATTGTCGTGCAGAGTACGTCCCCGCTCTTCGCCAGGCAATCTTATTGGTGCATTGTGGAAACCTTGCGCCTAGCGGGGTGGCGCACCAGCCCTTACCACGCTTATGTGCCATCGTTCGGCGAATGGGGTTTCGTGTTGGCGGGGCAAGAAGCTTATGAGCCGCCGCTTACCGTACCCACCGGCCTGAAGTTCCTCACCTCGGCGAACATCCGCGGCCTGTTTGAATTTCCGCGCGATATGCAGCCGGTGGCGGCAGAACCGAACCGGCTGAATGACCAGGTGTTGGTCCGCTACTATGAAGCGGAATGGCGAAACATTTCCCGATGACGCGTAGACAATTGGCGCCCGCGCTGATTGGCCTGGTGGCGAAAGGCGAGGGCAACATTCAGGGGGGCTTCGTCTACGAATCGCATAACGAAGGCCACAAGATTCGGGACCGTGCCATCTACCGGCCCGCGGCCGGCACCCGGCGCGCGAAAGTGATCATCATCGGCGGCGGCATGGCGGGCCTCGCCGCGGGTTGGTGGTTGCGCAAGCAAGGCTTCACGGACTTCCTGATCCTTGAGGGCGAGGAGGACATTGGCGGAAATGCGCGCTGGGGCCAGAACGACATTTGCGCCTATCCCTGGGCCTCGCACTATGTGCCCGCGCCCAACCCGGAGTCAGCCTTGGTGCGCGAGTTATTCACTGAGTTCGGCCTAATCGACGCCGCCGGTGCGCTCGATGAACGCTGGCTGTGCCATTCGCCCCAGGAGCGTCTTTTCCTGCATGGCCGCTGGCAATGGGGACTTGACCCTGAGGCCGGCACGACAAAGCTCGACCGTGACCAACGCCGCAGCTTCCAGGAGCGCATCCAGGCCCTGGCCGCCACCGGGCAGTTCAAACTGCCTATGGCCTTGGGCAAGCCGCCGGACCGTACGCTGGACCAACTGTCGATGCGCGATTGGCTCACGCAGCAAAAACTCACCTCACCGTACCTGGCCTGGGAAATCGACTACGGTTGCCGCGACGACTACGGCGCCGCGGCTGCGGAAACCTCGGCCTGGGCCGGCATCCATTACCACGCGGCTCGCCAGCACTCGGCGAAGGGCCCGTTTACGTGGCCGGAGGGCAATGGCTGGATCGCGCGCCGGTTGGCCGAACAGCTAAAGGCTCAAATCGTCACCGGAGTTTGGACGCGTCAGATTGAGCGCGTCGGCACGCGCTGGCAGTTGCGCACGACGGGCTTCAACGTCGAAACCGAAGCCATCATCTATGCGGCCCCATCGTTCGTCCTGCCCTATCTGATGGAGGGCCTGCCGAAGCCTAATTTTGAGTACTCGCCCTGGCTCACTGCCAATCTGGTGATTGAGCAGCCCCTGGAGACCGCCTGGGACAACGTGATTTACGATTCGCCCTCCCTCGGTTACGTGAACGCCACTCATCAAACGCTGGCCTCGCGCGCGAACCGTGCCGTGTGGACTTACTACCTGCCGCTGACCGGAGCGACCTTGGCCCAACGCCGCCGCTTGCAGTCACAGGATTGGAATACGTGGAAGGGTGCAATCTTAACTGACCTGGAACGCGCTCATCCGGGCCTGCGGAAGATTGTGTCCAGGATCGATATCTTCCGGCAAGGCCACGCGATGCGGCGGCCACGGCCGGGTTTTCTAGCCGAGTCAGAAGCCTGGGAAAAGGCAGTAGATCAGCCCAACTTTCGCTTGGCGAACTCCGATGTGTCCGGTCTGCCCCTCTTCGAAGAGGCTCAATACCGGGGCGTCGAAGCCGCTCGTTCTACGTTGGCGGCGCTAGGCATTATAAAAAAAGTGGATCGACCCTGACAAAATTTTGTGCGCGCAATTTTCGGGGAAATTCCTTAGACTCGCAAGCAGCAGGGGCCCCGTTTTGCCGATCTGCCGAAGGTCATGTCCAGCGCACTCGCACCACGTATTGTTACGGCTCATGAAGAGCCCGAACTCGACTTCCTCGTCCGGCGTCTTGCCCGCCGGCTGCACGTCGCCATGCCTTTGATTTGTGTCACGCCGTGGTCACAACCGCGAATTTCGCGCCGTTGCCCTCCGAACGCGCCGACACAACTTACCGTATCGGAAGGCGTATTTCGCGTGTGGGACGGCGACGAAATTGAGTTGCGCTTAGCACGGGCGATGTCGAAAATCGCGCATCAGCGACGCTTCCGTCTGCTGCCCACTCCTTAAGGCACTTTCATTTAGTGATAGTCTCTAGGTCAGGAGAACGATGCGACGTCTACCCCTTTTCCTGCTCGTTTTAAGCCTCGCCCTGAGCCTTGCCGCGACGGCGCAAGATGGCACGGAAGCGCGCAAGGTACTGAACGCCTGCCTGGGTTGTCACAACTCGAAAACCGCCATGAGTGGCCTTTCGCTCGACTCACGCGAAGGTATTTTGAGAGGCGGCATGCACGGCCCGGCCGTGAAGCCCGGCGAGAGCACCCTGCTGCTGGACGTAGTGCGGCACACCGGCGCGATCAAGATGCCACCGGGCGGCAAATTGAAAGATACGCAAATCGCCGTCCTCGAAAAATGGATCGCCGACGGCATGCCCATGGCGGCAAAAGCCGTGGCCGCGCCCGTTCATTGGAGCTTTCAAGCGCCCAAGAAGGCGGCCGTACCGGCTGGCGCGCATCCCGTCGATTATTTCGTGAAATTGAAGCTGGCCGAAGCCGGACTCGCGATGTCGCAGCCGGCTGACCGCCGGACGCTTTTGCGCCGTGTCAGTCTCGACCTTACCGGCCTTCCGCCCACCCCCACCGAGATGGCTACCTGGCTGGCCGATACGCAGTCCGGCGCCTACGAGCGCCAAGTGGACCGACTGCTGGCCTCTGCCCACTATGGCGAACGCTGGGGCCGCCACTGGCTCGATCAGGCTCGCTATGCCGACTCCAACGGCTACTCCATCGACGCGGCGCGCGAAATCTGGAAGTATCGCGATTGGGTGATCAACGCCTTCAATGCCGATATGCCCTTCGACCGGTTCACGCTGGAACAATTCGCCGGCGACCAGTTGCCCAACCCTACCAACGATCAGTTGATCGCCACCGGCTTCCATCGCAACACGCCGATCAACTTTGAAGGCGGTATCGACTTTGAGCAATACCGGGTGGATCATGTTGTTGACCGCGTCGCCACGACGGGCAGCGTCTATCTCGGCCTCACCCTGGGTTGCGCGCGCTGCCATGATCACAAGTTCGATCCGATTCCGCAGAAAGAGTTCTACCAGTTCTTCTCCTTCTTTAACAACGTCGACGAAGCGGCCAAGGAAGAGGACCGCGCCAATGTGCAGAAGCCGGTGCTCGAACTCGGCACTCCGGCCGAACTGCGCAAGAAAGAAGTGATTCAGGCGCAGTTGAAGGCTCTTCAAGGCGAGTTGAATATCTATCGCAAAGTGGTGGAGCCGAAGCAGGAGGCCTGGGAAGCCGGGCTGAAGGATGCCGACATCAAGAAGTTGCGCCCCAGCGTGCAAGCTGCGCTCGGCTTGCACGTCGGCCGTCGCAATGACGAACAAGCGGAGATCGTCTTTGAGGCCTTCGCCAATACGGACGAAGCTTGGCGCGACCGTCGCGCCACCATGCGCGCCGTGGAAAAACTTTCGCCCAAGATCGTTACCTCGCTCATCATGAAGGACCTGCCGCAGCCGCGCCAAGCCTACATTCATCAAGGCGGCGACTTCCTGCGCAAAGGCGAGAATGTCTTCCCTGGCACGCTGGCCGTCTTGCCGCCTTTAGGTAACCAGGGCCCCGCCACGCGGGCCGATCTGGCCAAGTGGATCACTTCGCGTGAGAACCCGCTCACCGCGCGCGTGACGGTGAATCGCATGTGGATGCGTTACTTCGGGCGGGGCATTGTCGAGACCGAAGACGATTTTGGGCGCCAGGGCTCTGGTCCTTCGCATCCCGAACTGCTCGACTGGCTGGCGGTCGAATTCATGGAGCGCGGTTGGAGTCAGAAGGCCCTGCACCGGCTCATGGTGACCTCGGCCACCTATCAACAAGCTTCGGCGGCCGACAATGCGCTGGCTAATGAAAAAGATGTCCGTAACGTGTGGCTCTCCCGCCAGAACCGCATTCGTCTGGAAGGCGAAATCATCCGTGACGCCGGCTTGATCGCCAGCGGACTCTTCGCCGCCAAAGTCGGTGGCCCCAGCGTCTACCCGCCCATCCCGCCCGGCGTGATGAACTCCGGGCAGAACGCGCGCGAGTGGGTGACGAGCACCGGCGAGGATCGCTATCGGCGGGGCATGTACACCTTCCTGTGGCGCGCCACGCCGCATCCCACGATGTCTTTGTTCGATGGGCCGGACGCCTCGGCCGCATGCACGCGCCGTAACCGTTCCAATTCGCCTTTGCAAGCCCTCACCCTCCTAAACGACGAAGCCGTTAAGGAGTTCGCCGACGCCTTGGCGGCTCGTGCCATGAAGACCGCGGATCCATTGGGGCAGGCCTTTGAGTTAGCCCTGTCGCGCCCGCCCAGCCCGAATGAACGCGAGCGCCTGCGCCGCTTCGTGGCGACCCAAAAGGATGAGGCCGGTGGCTCCGAACAAGCCGCCTACATCGGCCTCGCCCGTGTACTACTAAACCTTGACGAATTCATGACCCGGGAGTAGCTAGATGACTGACCAGGAACTTACTCGCCGACATTTCTTCGAACGCTGTGGTGTTGGCGTGGGCAAGACGGCCTTGGCCACCATGCTCGCCGGAGATGCCCTGGCCAAGCAGCCGCATTTCCCGGCCAAGGCCAAGTCGGTGATCTATCTCTTCATGGCCGGCGGACCCAGCCAATTCGAAATGTGGACCCCCAAGCCGCAGTTACAGAAGCTGCATGGGCAGTACATTCCGGACTCGTTTCTGGAAGGCAAGCGCTTCGCGTTTATGGATACGTCCTTCAAAGACAAGCCCAAACTGCTCGCCACCAAGCGCGAGTTTAAGCAGTATGGGCAGACCGGCTCTTGGGGTTCGAACCTGGTGCCGCACACCGCGGCCATCGCCGACGACCTTACGTTTCTGCACACCGTCTCCACCGAGAACTTCAATCACGCGCCGGCCAAATGTTTCGCCAATACCGGTTATACGCGCTTTGGCCGCCCCAGCATGGGCGCCTGGGTGACGTATGGCTTGGGCACCGAGTCGCAGGACCTGCCAGGCTTTGTCGTCCTGCAGAGCGGCCCGCGTGGCCCGCGCGGCGGCGCTCCGCTGTGGGGCAGCGGCTTTCTGCCCACCACGGAGCAGGGTGTTCTCTTCCGTGGCTCCGGAGACCCCATCCTGAACCTCTCCACACCTAAGGGCGTCACGCCCCGTATGCAGAATCAGGTGATCGATGCCATTCGCGACGTGAACGCTATGCGGCTTGAGGCCACGGTCGACCCGGAGATCAGCACGCGCATTGCCGCCTACGAGATGGCCTATCGCATGCAGACCTCGGGTCCCGAACTGATCGACTTCACCAAGGAGAGCAAAGAAACGCTGGCCCTCTACGGCGTCGAGCCCGGCAAGCCGAGCTTCGCCGCCAACTGCCTGCTGGCGCGCCGTCTGGTGGAGCGTGGCGTGCGCTACATCCAGCTCTGGCACACCGACTGGGATCACCACGACGACCTCACCAAGCCGCTCGAAGATGTCTGCCGCCAAGTGGATCAGCCTTGCGCCGCTTTGATCAAGGACCTCAAGAGCCACGGCCTGCTCGACACCACGCTCGTCATCTGGGGCGGGGAATTCGGCCGCACGCCCATGGGCGAGATCCGAGACGGCAAGACGGGCCGCAATCACCACATCGATGCCTACACCATGTGGATGGCTGGCGGGGGAACTAAACCCGGCGTCCATTTCGGCCAAACTGACGACTTCGGCTTTAACGCCGTCGAGGACCCCATTAGCATGCACGACGTCCAAGCGACGGTGCTGAATCAACTGGGGCTCGACCATACCAAGCTGACCTACCAGTTCCAAGGCCGCAATTTCCGCCTCACCGACGTCGCCGGCAAAGTGATCCACAAGATCCTGGCTTAGTTGAACGGTCCATTTTCAAGCGGGCGGGCGAGCGATCTGGGAAACCATCCGCACCCACGCGCAGCAGTTCGAATGGTGCCGAATTCCTCCTGGAAGCCAGAAGTGACGTACTGAAGAACTGCGCAAATCGGGTATCCAACTATCCTTTTTCATGCGCTCCTGGCCGGAACCGTGGCCGGAACGCTCGGGGGCTGATCGATTTGGAAAAGGCGGGCTGCCTAGCCGTCCAACGATTTCTAGCCCCGACTTCTATTTGCGGGCCCCGCCCCTCAAGCTCAGCCTCCTGCGCCCCCTGCCCGGCTGGAAGCCGCACAACGAAGGCTTTGTCACCATTGCCGATTCGTTGTCTCGCGCCCCATGGTGGAACTAGAGATAAACTGAGATCATGAGTTATCCGGGATGCTGCTATGTACCCGGTCGCAGGAGAATTGTCGCAATGAAATGGACCCCGGGTGAGAGTAGTGAAGACGTCGAAGATCGACGCGATGAAGCCGGCGGTGGCGGCGGCTTCGGCCGCGGACACGTCGGCATCGGTGGCTTAATTCTTCTGGGCGTGTTGAGCTTCGTGTTCAAGCGCGACCTGATCTCACCGTTCCTGGGTAGCTCCGACGCCCCCGTCGCCAGCACTCCGGACCCCGCCCGTACCCAGGCCGAAAAGCCGCAAGTCGAATTCGTCACCTTCGTCTTCAACGACGTCCAGCGGACCATGGCAAAAATGGTCCCGAATTACCGGCACACCAAGCTGGTGCTGTTTCGCGAAGGCACCCAAACCGCCTGCGGCCTGGCTGACTCGGCCACTGGACCCTTCTATTGTCCCGGCGACGAAAAGGTCTACATCGACCTCGGCTTCTACGACGAACTTAGCCGCCGCTTCGGCGCCCCCGGCCAATTCGCCCAAGCCTACGTGCTCGCCCACGAGATCGGCCATCATGTGCAGAACGTTCTGGGCATCGAGCGCCAGGTGCGTCAGTTACAACAGGGCCGCCCCTCCGAGCAAAATTCGCTTTCGGTGCGCATGGAGTTACAGGCCGATTGCTTTGCCGGCGTCTGGGGAAACTCCACCGCCGAACGGAAGATCCTCGAGTCTGGCGATGTCGAGTCGGGCCTTGCCGCCGCCGCGGCCGTCGGCGACGACCGCATCCAGCAGAAGAGCGGCCAGCGAGTCTCTCCCGAGAGCTTTACCCACGGTTCCGCCGCCCAGCGCGTGCAGTGGTTCCGGAAGGGGATGGAGAGTGGGTCTTTACAGGCTTGCGATACGTTTGGGCGTTGATCGAGCCATGTAAACCGGCGCGCGACCGAAGTGCTCCCACGGGGGAGGAACGCTAATGGGAGTGTCGCAAGCGGTGGGACGGGCTCCCTGGCCCAGCCCCCGGCTCGTCTCCTATCAAAAACGGACCATCGCCTGCAACCTGAGTCAAACAAAGGCCCCTCCGGTCGCGGCTCGAAGGGTCACCTCGCTGGGCGAACGTTAGGCGGCTCGGTGCCAAACCGGTGTGCCAAACCGGTGTGCCGGTGAGTCACATTCCGATGCTTGGCATACCATCCGCGTCCAGGTCATGCCCTGGATCGGCAGCCGCTCGCGGGCCAACTGCCGCGGTTCGCCGGTCACTCGGCCATCCGGTGTAGCGGCGGCGATATCTATAGATCCCCCGCAGATCGCGCCGCACGAAAGCGAGGGAGCGCCCGTAGGGAGAATAGACCGGATTCACATCTCCGGTTTGCACCCCGGCCGGCACTGGCACCAATGTATCTTCGGCGCCGCTTGCGTCGAGCGCATGCCGCACTAATTGCGAACGGCTGTCTTCGGCGCTGATGGCTAGTGCCAGCGCGCGGCCGTCGGCCGAGAAGCTCACCGGACATCCGGTGTAGGCGGTGGTCGTTGGCAGTACGCGTATCTTGCGCTCGCCGTCGGCGCCATCGCTCTTGATCAGGTACACCGCCGCTTGCCCCGGTGCTTGCCGCACAAGGGCGATCCGCTGTCCGTCGCTCGACCAAGCGGGACAGATGATTGAGCCCACATCACTCTCGCTGGTGAGCAGCCGGAGCGGCGTGAGCGGCACGCCGTCCACGGGAAGAATCTGGAGGTACAACGCGCCAGGGCCGAACGGCTTCCCCGCATCCCAGGTGAAGGCGAGCCGCGATCCGTCTGGCGAGAGGGCGGGAAACGATTCGATTCCGGTTCGGGTGGCTGACTGCCCACTGGTGCCCGGCGTCGCCCCGCGTGCCTTGCCCCCGATTGCCTCGCCTGCGACCGGACGCTCGGGTCTTGGCGACTTCCCTCACGTCTGGCAGAAACGAATAGTCCACTCCCGCTCGAGTAAGAATGATCTTCTGCCCGGAATCCATTTCGCCGAGTAACTTTCGCAGCAGGAAGACATTCTGGAAGAGGTTACTCTCCTCCACCACGCTGTCCGGCCAGATTTCGGCCAGCGCCTGTTCCTTGTCACCACTTGGCCCGCGTGCCGCACCAGCAGCAACAGCGTGTCCTTTGGCGTCACAGTGACTAATTCGCTATGCCGGCTAAGTGTTCGCGCGCGCGGATCCAGCCGGAAATCCAAGAACGCGTAAACGATCCCGAGGAGCGGGGCGGCGGGTTTCACGTTCACATTCTATCGGGCATTGGTGGATTGGCGCTGCTCCGCCTGGCCGGGCTGGGCTCAACGGCAAAGCCCAGTGCCGCGGCAGACCTGAGATCGGTCACTCAGAGTAGGTGACACCGATCCCCCTTACGGCTCCGTGACCAATTCAAAATCCCCCGCCGAATACAGGGGTCCAGGATCGCGCGCTGGTCCTCGTTCCTGCCCATGCGCAATCGCCACGTTTCGGACCATGGTGTGGCCTGGAAATGAAGCGATCGGAGCACTTGGTGGTGAGGCCGGGGAGGCGCTACGCCTTCTGGGTTGCCCTGGGAGCCGGATTGGCTAGGCTGCTTTGCTCGCGGTAGACCTCGAGTTGGAGGGCGTCCACCATGGCTTTCCAGCTCGCTTCGAGGATATTCTCCGAAACACCCACGGTGGTGAAGGAACGTTGGCCGTCGTTCCAGTTGATCAACACCCGCACTCGCGAACCGGTGCCGCGATTGGTTTCGCGGACACGAACTTTGTAGTCGATGAGCGTTACCTGAGAGCAGCGCGGGTAAGTGCTCTCAATGCACTCGCGCAGCGCCTGATCGAGCGCGTTCACCGGACCCTGCTGTGACCGTGCCGTGGCCACGTAGACGTTCTCGCCGATGCGCACCGTCACCGTGGCTTCGCTTTCGGAGCCATTATGCTTAATGGCTTTGCTTTGGTTGACGTGGGTAATAACTTCGTAGGCAATAACCTCGAAGGGCGCGGAGTTTGGCCGGGAAGCCTGATGGACGAGTAACTCGAATGAGCCCTCGGCGGCTTCGAATTCGTAGCCTTCGTACTCTAATTGCTTCATGCGGTCGAGTAAGTCGCGGCGGCCTTGCTCAGTGAGTTCGGGCAAGCCCTTTTCGGTGGTCTTGTGGACGATATTGGCGCGGCCGGAAAGGTCGGACATCAGCACGCGTTGGACGTTGCCGACTGACTCCGGGGCGATATGCTCGTAAGTGCGCGAATCCTTCAGCACAGCACTGACGTGGATGCCGCCCTTATGGGCGAAGGCGCTGGGACCAACGAAGGCTTGGTTGTTGGGTAGCTGTAAATTGGCCAGGTCGGCAATAAAGCGGGCCATGGGGGTGAGCATAGCGATGCGTTCGGAGCCGATGGTTTGGTGGCCGAGCTTGAGCTCGAGGTTGGCGATGACGCTGGGGAGGTTGGCGTTACCACAACGCTCGCCGTAGCCGTTAAAGGTGCCTTGTACGTGAGATGCGCCGACGTCCACGGCGGCTAAGGTATTGGCTACCGCTACTTCGCAGTCGTTGTGGGCGTGGATGCCGATGACCGCACTGGGGAACTTGGCGCGGACGGCTCGCGTGGCTTCGGCGACTTCGTGAGGCAGGCGGCCGCCGTTGGTGTCGCAGAGGCAAATGACGCTGGCCCCGGCTGCCAGTGCCGTTTCTAATGTCTCCAGAGCATAGTTCGCGTTCGCGCGGTAGCCATCGAAGAAGTGTTCGGCGTCGTAGATGACTTCTTTGCCCTTACTCTTCAGGTAAGCGACCGTCTCACCGATCAGGACTAAGTTCTCTTCGAGGGTGATGCCGAGGGCGCGGTGGACGTGGAGGTCCCAGGTTTTGCCGAAGATACTGACGGCGGGAGTGCCGGCATTGGCCAATTCCTGGACACTGGGGTCCGTCTCGACGGTGAGCTTGGCCATGCGGGTGGCACCGAAGGCGCATAACTTGGCATGGTTCAAATGTAAGTGTACGGCGCGGGCGAAGAACTCTTTATCTTTGGGGTTCGACCCTGGCCAACCGCCTTCGATGTAATCGATGCCCAGCTCGTCTAATTTAATCGCAATACGGAGTTTGTCCTCGACGGTGAAGGAGACGGCTTCGCCTTGCGTGCCGTCCCGGAGCGTGGTGTCGAAAGTTTGTATCCGCATATCCATCTCAATTCAGACTCAGAGGACAGGCCGGGAGGCCTGTCCTACTGCTCAACTTACTACTTACTACGCCTGCGGGATGCCGGCTTCCTTCTTCTTTTTGAGGAAGGTCATCATTTCGCGCAGTTCCGCACCGATGGTTTCGAGCGGCTGCTTGGCATTGTCTTCGCGCATTTTGAGGAAGCCTTGACGGCCGGCTTTGTTTTCGGCCATCCAGGCTCGGGCGAACTCGCCACTCTGGATTTCGGCGAGAATCTTCTTCATTTCCTTGCGCGTTTCGGAGGTAATCACGCGTGGGCCGCGGGTGTAATCACCATACTCGGCGGTGTCGGAAACGGAGAAGCGCATATAGCCTAGGCCGCCCTCATAGATAAGGTCGACGATGAGTTTCAGCTCATGCAAGCACTCGAAGTAGGCGATTTCCGGGGCATAGCCGGCCTCGGTTAAGGTCTCGAAACCGGCGCGGATCAGTTCGCTGACGCCGCCGCAGAGGACCGCTTGTTCGCCGAAGAGATCACTCTCGGCTTCTTCCTTGAAGGTGGTCTCGATGACGCCAGCCTTCAAGCAACCCAAGCCCAACGCATAAGCGAGAGCATTTTCGGTAGCTTGGCCGGAGGCGTTCTGTGCCACGGCGATTAAGCCGGGGACTCCTACGCCTTCAGTGAAGAGTTCGCGGACGCGATGGCCGGGCGCTTTGGGCGCGATCATCGAAACATCGACAAAGCCCGGCACCTTGATGAAGCCGAAGTGAATCGAGAAGCCATGCGCAAACATGATCGTCTTTCCGGGCGTAAGATGCGGGGCAATCTCTTTCTCATACAGGTCGGCCTGAATGTGGTCAGGCACCAGGATCATGAGGATGTCGGCGGCCTTGGTGGCTTCGGCGGTCGACATCACCTTCAGGCCGGCGGTTTCTGCCTTCGCCCAGTTCTTAGAGCCCGGGTACAACGCCACAATGACGTTCAAGCCCGAATCCCGTAAATTGAGCGCGTGGGCGTGGCCTTGCGAGCCATAACCAATAATCGCGATCGTCTTATCCATCAACCGCCGGAAGTCGGCGTCCTTCTCGTAATAACGTTTAGCCATTTAAGACTCCGTTCTCCTCTTCTTCCGTTTGCGTGGCGCCGCGGTTCACGGGCGGGGCCAGCTTGAGTTTCTTCGATTCGAGCGACACGCTACACATGCCGCTGCGAGTGACTTCGATTTCGCCGTAACTGCGCATCACGTCGATGAATTCATCGAGTTTCTCCGAATCGCCGGTAACTTCGAGGACGAAGCCTTCGGTATTGGAGGCGACCACGCGGGCGCCGAAAATTTCTGCTTCTTTGAGGATGGCCGCGCGGCCGTCCTTATTTTGTCCTTCGCCGGCAATGGCGCGGACGCGCAAGAGCAATAACTCGCGGGAGACGGCCGGCGAGTCGGTGTGGTCCTGCGCCTGCAGCACGTTGATCAGCTTGTTCATCTGCTTGATCACTTGAGGCCGTAGGCGGTCTTCGACGTCGACGACGATGGTCATCCGGGAGAGCGTTGGGTCCAGAGTGCGGGCGACGGTGAGCGACTCGATATTATAACCGCGCGCCACCAAGACGCCGGTCACCCGCATTAGGGCACCGGGTTTATTCTCCACTAAGAGGGAAATGATTTCAGCCATGATGGGTTCCTTTTTCTTACTTCATGCCGGCTGAAGCTGGGGATGGTGACGGTTGGCCGAGCACCATTTCATTGATCGCGCCGCCGGAGGGCACCATGGGGTAGACATTCTCGAACTGCGTGACGCGCACATCGAGTAAGTAGGGGCCGGGCTCGGCCACCGCTGCTTCCAGCGCCGGGCGCAGGTCGCGCGGGTGGCTGATGGTGCGGCCCTTGAAGCCGTAAGCCGCCGCGAGTAAGTCGGCCTTGGGGAAAGCATCGAGCGTAACTTGCGAAAGACGGTTATTGTAGAATAATTCTTGCCACTGTCGCACCATGCCCAGGTAGCCATTGTTCATCACAATGATCTTGATGGGCAAGCCGTTGGAGACGATGGTAGCCAATTCCGGCAGCGACATCTGGAAGCCGCCATCTCCGGAGATGGAGAAGACGAGTTGGTTGGGGTTAGCCACTTGTGCTCCCATGGCGGAAGGCATGCCGAAACCCATGGAGCCTAAGCCACCCGAATTGATCCATAAGCGGGGCTTGTTATAGCGGATCAATTGGGCGGCCCACATCTGGTGCTGGCCGACGTCGGTGCAGACGATGGCATTGCCGCCGGAAATGCGGTCGATTTCACACATCAGGTGCTGCGGTTTGATTTCGTCCGCGGAGACGGGACGGTCATAGGGATGTTCGTCCATCCACTCTTTGATCTGTCCGCGCCACGCGGCGCGCGAAGACTCCGTTTTGGGTGCCATCTCTTCTTTGGTTTCGCGTAAGTAGACGTTCAAGCGTTTCAGCACCCGTTTCACGTCGCCGACGATCGGTAAGTCAGCGTGCCGGATTTTGGAAATTTCGCTGGGGTCGACGTCGACGTGGATCACTTTGGCAAACGGTGCGAAGGCCGCCAAACGGCCAGTAACCCGGTCGTCAAAGCGCACGCCCAAAGCAATGAGTAAGTCGGCATTGTACATGCCCAGATTGGCGGCGTAACTGCCGTGCATGCCAGGCATGGAAATGAAGCGCGGATGGCTGGCGGGCACGGCGCCCAGGCCCATGAGCGTATTGACGACGGGGCAATCGACAATATCCACCATCTCCACTAACTCGTCGGAGGCATCGCCATGCAGAATGCCGCCGCCGGCGTAAACATAAGGACGTTCCGCCTCCCAGATCATCTGCGCCGCGCGCCGGATCTGGCCGTTGTGCCCATCCACCACCACTTTGTAGCCCGGCAGGTGAATACTATGCACGGGAGCGTAATGTCCCTGGGCTTGGAAGATGTCTTTCGGAATATCGACTAACACGGGGCCGGGACGGCCGGTCTTGGCAATATAAAAAGCCTCATGCAGAATTTGCGGCAGGTCCTCCAGCTTTTTCACCAGGAAGTTATGCTTCGTGGCCGAGCGCGTGATGCCAAAGGTGTCGGCTTCCTGGAAAGCATCGGTGCCGATCAGTTTGCTGGTCACCTGGCCGGTTAGGGCGACCATGGGAATCGAGTCCATCATGGCATCGACCAGGCCTGTGACTAAGTTGGTTGCGCCGGGGCCGGAGGTGGCGCAACACACGCCTGTCTTGCCCGTCGACCGCGCATAGCCTTGCGCGGCAAAAGCGGCATTGGCCTCATGGCGCACCAGAATATGCCGGATCGGGTGGTCATACATCGCATCGTAAAGAGGTAGCGTCACTCCACCGGGATAGCCGAAGATGACTTCGACGCCCTCTTGCACCAGGCACTCCAGCAATACTTCGGAGCCCGACATTAACTTATTGGCGACAGCTGTGGACATACTATATTCCTCTCAAGCGATTTTAACGACGACAATGAAAAAGGCCACCGGGGAGTTGGTTTCCCGCCGGTGGCCTTCTGAACTTTCTTTACGAGTGCGTCAGGCCATGCGGTGAGGGTATGGTACTACCCCAACTACAGGAATTCTAATAATTACGACAACGGCCCTCAGCGGGACACCTACCACAGGCCGTTGGTTGCGACCGATGTGGAGAAACGTATCCATGCAGTAAGCGTATCCCACAATTTTCCTAAATGCAAGAAGCAAGATGAATAAGAGTTGCTAATGGGGGCATTGGACGGATGCTACACTCTTTATTGGCCCTTTCCTCCGCCAAACTGCCATTGTTAGGCCTGCGGCTCGACCGTGCGCGGGCCGATGACGCCTACCCTTTCACCGTTCCTTCGCTGCTCCAGCTTTCGACGCTTCGCTTTACTACGCCGGTGACGTTCTTCGTCGGAGAGAACGGTTCGGGCAAATCGACTTTGTTGGAGGGCATCGCCCGTTCGCTCGACTATTCGCTCGAAGGCGGCAGTTCGAACATGAAGTTCGCGCCGACCCGGCAGACCGAGACCATGGACCGGCTGGGGCGTGC
>JAYVUQ010000175.1:0-5308 GCA_043787785.1 Bryobacteraceae bacterium | reverse complement strand
GCTTGGTTAAGGGAAAAGAGGATATGGCACGAATCGCATCAGCGATGACGACATATTTTCGCTCAGTAGTAAGAAACACATTTCTGGCCTCTTGGCCAGGCTTGTGCTTGCTAGTTGGCTGAGTTAGGTTGGTGCGGGAGCCCTGCCGGTCGACAGCGAAGAGTTTGTCCACCTCTATCGGCTGTTCGTTAGGATGGGCGGCACTTTCCCTAAACACCAGGGTCATAGCCTGGACAGTGCGCGTATTTGAGCGCTGCCCTGAGACGGTATAGGCGCCAATCATTGCAAGAAGAAAGACACCGAACTGGAATCGATGTTTGGTTTTAAGCATGGAAATTTCTCTAATACCTTTACGGTTTCGTCAATTGCAGTGACTCGTGCCACAGGGGCAGGCAATCACTTGGCATTTATAGTCCCAGCCAACACATGTTTCGTACCAAGTCTCACCTGGAATCGTACACGGCGTCCCGACATCAACATTCTTGCCGCAGGAAAACGACATGCAAAACGGGCTCGGCGTAACCCCTTCCAAGCAGCCGCCGATGTCACGTTCGGAACAGCGGGTCCAGGCGCATCCACCGTTTTGGCAAGCACCAGCATGACCATGGGAGCACGGAGGGCCAGGTGATGAATCACCGATCTTAATAATCTATTGGAATTTATTTTTCCAAGCCGCTATCCTAGAATGTAGCGCACTATTGAATTCGCACCGGACCCGCGTTGGCGTGGTTTTAATCTTCTATTCCTTGAGGTACCTCAATGCTCCGTAGCGATCTGCTTCCTGGCTCGGCCGCGCCGTTGGCCCCATTATGACTCTCCAGTCAGGCCGCCCCCTCACCGTCACCTACGGCCGCAACGAAAGCAACACCGACGGTGGTGCCGATCGTCCTAACGTGATTGGCAACTGGCGCGTGGCCAGCCCAACACCGGGGCACTGGTTTAACCCCCGCACCCTTACCGCCTCGGCCAAGCGACGTCTGCCGCCCAACCGTACTTCGGCGCCCAACGGCAAATCCACTTCGCGCTAACGCTCACCTCTTAAATGAACACCCTGCTGCTAAGTCGCGCCGCACTCGAGCCGCTGCTCACCCTCGACGACTGCATCGTCGCCGTCGAGGAGGCCTTTCGCGCCCACGGTGAAGGCCGAGTCTCCCCGCCCGGCCTCCTCCACGTCGAAACGCCGAAGGGCGAATTCCACGTCAAGGCCGGCGTGATGGAGTTAGGCCAGCCCTTCTTCGCCATCAAAATCAACGGCGGCTTCTTCGGCAATCGCGTCAACTATCAGATGCCCAACATCCAGGGCCTCGTCCTGCTGTGCGATGGCCAAAACGGTTACCCGCTCGCGCTGATGGATTCGAAAGCCATCACCGTGAAGCGCACCGGTGCGGCCACTGCCGTCGCCGCCAAGTACCTCGCTCGCCCCGATTCCCGTGTCGCTACCATCTGCGGCTGCGGGACGCAGGGCGTTATTCAGCTCGAAGCTTTACTGCGCTTATTCCCCATCAAGGAGGTCCACGCGCACTCCCGTAGTGCCGCCTCCATGGAGCGCTTCTCGCAAGAGTGTTCGGCGCGTTGGGGCATCGACGTCACCCCCTCGCCAGACCTTGAAGCCGCCCTCGCCGATACAGACATCTGCGTTACCTGCACCCCGGCGAAGGGCGCGTTCGTCAAAGCGTCCTGGGTGCGCCCCGGCACTTTCGTCGCCGCCGTCGGCGCCGACAGCCCGGACAAACAAGAGCTCGACCCCGCCTTGCTCAAAGGCCACAAAGTGGTCGCTGATATCCTTGACCAATGCCTCCACGTGGGAGAGATTCACCACGGCGTCGCGGGTGGCTTTCTCACCGCCGAAGACGTCCACGCTGAACTCGGCGAAGTGATCGCCGGCCTCCGGCCTGGCCGCACCAGGTCCGAGGAAATCACGATTTTTGATTCCACCGGCACCGCCCTCCAGGATCTTGCCGCCGCCATGGTCGTCTACCGCAAAGTCAGCACGGGCAGCGCCTACCCCACCTTCGATTTCTTCGCCTCTTAAATCCTCCTTACGACCAGCGCGTCTGTTAGGATCTGCGTCGCCGGCTAATCGCTTTCAGCGTCTCAAACCACGCGATAGTCAGGGCAGTTGCGCCGACGCAAAGTGCGATGTCAGTGGGGTGCAGCGTGTTGAAATGGAATAAAGCTCTGAGAAACGGCACGTACAAGACGAGCGCCAGAAAGGCTAACGCACTGCCGACAACCCACCACATGGCGGGATTTGGCGTCCTTAGAATGGCAATAAAATTACGCGACCAGGATCGATTCGTGACGATCGATGCGACGTTGGCCATCACGAGCGCGGTAAAGGTCAAGGCGCGTGCATGTGCTTCGCCCTGTCCGCGGTAAAGCGCAGCGCCGAATATCGCGAGCAAGATGAGGAGAATACCAAAGCCTTGCAGGAGGCTCATGACCACCATCTCTCTGTTGAAGAGATGCCCGGTCGAACCTCTGGGAGGCCGTTGCATGACATCCGCCTCCTCGCCTTCAGCCTCGAAGACAAGCGAGCAGGCGGGGTCGATGATTAGTTCGAGAAACGCGACATGGACTGGTTCGAGAATTAGTGGCCAACGAAACAGAACGGCGCAGAGGGAGAGTCCGGCAATCGGGACGTGGATGGCAAAGATGTAGGCCATCGCCTTCTTGAGATTGTCAAAAATACGGCGGCCCATCCGGACCGCCTGAACGATGGATGAGAAGTCATCGTCCAGTAGAACAAGGTCTGCGGCCTCCCGCGCGACGTCGGTCCCTCGTTCACCCATGGCGATGCCGATATGCGCGGCTTTCAATGCCGGGGAGTCATTTACTCCGTCGCCCGTCATAGCCACGATCTCGCCGTTGGCCTTGAGCGCGGTTACTAATCGAAGCTTCTGTTCGGGGACGGCGCGGGCAAATACGCTCGCCTTTGCCACCCGGTTGCGGAGGGTTTGCTCATCCATCGCCCCAACTTCCGGACCGGTGATGGCTTCATCGGCGGTGCCGAGCCCGATCTGCCGCGCGATGCTCATCGCTGTGCCGGGATAGTCTCCGGTGATCATGATCACGCGGATGCCGGCGGTCTGGCACTCCTTGATTGCCCCCGGAACGGCGGGCCGAACCGGGTCGGCAAGCGCGATGAGCCCCAGATGTTCAAATTCGAAATCGTGTTGTTGATCTGGAAGGCTCCGGCCGGAAAACTGTGCTTTCGCTACACCGAGAACGCGCAAACCGATGGCGGCCATACCGGCCACGGCGGCGTTGAGGAGCTCAGCTTCCTGCTGCGGCAAATGACACAGATCCGCGATTGCCTCGGGCGCTCCCTTGGCGGCAATGACAAACTCCTCGCTATCGGGTGAGGCCCATACCTCCGAGATGGCCAGAAGGCTTTTGGCGAGTGGATATTCACGAACCACTTTCCAATTGGCATGCAAGTGCTCCGTTCCCTTGAGCGCTTCATCCCCGAGTGCGCGGATCGCCCGGTCCATTGGATCGAAAGGGTCCGGCTGGCTGGCAAGCATGGCGAATTCGGCGATCTCGTGAAACTGCTCCGGGATTACCGGAGTTGGCTGCTGGCTGAGGTCGTAGGTCTCACCCTTGGCATAGAGACTGGTCACCGACATCCGATTCATGGTCAGGGTTCCCGTTTTATCGACACACAGCGCCGTGGCTGCGCCGAGCATCTCGATGGCCGCCACGCGGCGCGTCAGGACGCGCTTCCGCGACAGGCGCCAAGCTCCCAACGCGAGGAAAACCGTCAGGACCACGGGCAACTCTTCAGGAAGAATGGCCATTGCCAGAGTGAGGGCTGCGAGAAATCCCCGCACCCAATCGCCGCGGGTGAGGCCGTAAACAATGACGAGTGCGCTACAAACAGCCAGCCCACCTAGCGCGAGTACTCGCACCAAGTGGCGCGTGTCGCGTTGTAGCAACGTGGCTTCTGGTTCCACTTCTCGAAGCGACTTTCCGATCTTTCCGAGTTCGGTCTGTGCGCCCGTCGCCTTTGCCAGCGCGAGCGCGGTCCCTCGAACCACGAGGGTTCCGGAAAAGATGAACGGAAGATCGTCTCCACCGGGGCGCGCCATCTCCGCGTCGGTTGGCGCTGCAACTTGTTTTCGAACGGGAACCGATTCGCCCGTTAATAGTGACTCGTCGGTTGCCAAATTGACTCCGGAAAGCAGGATGCCGTCCGCAGGAACGCGGTCGCCTTCCGACAACACGAGAACGTCACCGGGAACAACTTCCCGGCCTGCAATTCTTTTGCGCTCTCCTCCGCGAACCACCAGCGCGCGCGGGCTCGATAAATCCCGGAGCGCTTCTAAAGCTCGCTCGGTTTTGCGCTCCTGGTAGAGGGTGATCGCCATGACCACAACCACGAAGATCAGCAGGATAATCGCTTCCTGTAAGTCGCCGAGCAGCAGATAGGTGCTTCCACAGGCGAGGAGCAATAAGAGCATTGGCTCTTTTACGACTTCGAAGGCGATCCTGAAAATAGAGCGCGGCTGGGAGGAGGGAAGTTCGTTAAAACCGTAGCGCTCGAGTCCTGCAGCAGCTTCTGCGTCAGTAAGCCCAGCGAGATTTTCCCCTGAATTGAGATTTTTGCCAACGTCTAGAGTCTTTGCCATTTCCTAGCCTCTCGCCAACTATGGCACGGTTGGATACGTTGGCCGCAATGTTCCCCCGAACTTCTAGGGCCTGGCGACCACTAAGAAGCCGCAAGGCGGAAACAGGTTCAAAACCAGAATTTCAACCCTACCTGAATCGTCCTGGGCAATCGCGCGCTCGTCACCCGGCCAAAGTTTGGCGTGCCCAGCGTGCCAACCGGTGCGTTGAGGTTAGTGTGATTGAGAGTATTAAAAAAGTCCCCCCGTAATTCAAACTTCATTCCCTCCCGGAGTTGAATGGGGAAGAACCGGATGATCGAAATATCGAGGTTCGCCAGCCCCGGCCCCTGAATGCCCGGGAACTTCGCGCTGTTACCCACGGTAAGGGCCGGGGGCGGCTGGAAGGCGTCCAGATTGAACCAGCGATCAATCGTTCTGCCCTGGGCGAGGATGGGATTGCCTACCAGATTCGGGCGGAAGGAGCGTCCAAACGTGCGGGAAGTGTTGGTGGCCTGGGTAATCCAGACCTGGTCACCGCTTTGCAATGAGACGATGCTCGACAACTGCCAGCCTCCTATCACCCACGCCGCGGGGCCCGTGCTCGACCAACGGCGACCCTTGCCGAAAGGCAGATCGTAGATCGCCGCGGTGACGAACCGATGAGGATAGTGCGATTGGCTCAGCCCCCGTTCCAGGCT
>JAYVUQ010000174.1:0-9679 GCA_043787785.1 Bryobacteraceae bacterium | reverse complement strand
GCACTGGACGCGGCGCACAAGAAAGGCTTCACGCATCGTGATCTGAAGCCGGCCAATATCCTGGTGACCAAACAAGGGATAAAACTGCTGGACTTTGGCCTCGCCAAACGCGCCGCGCCTCAAGAGGAAACGGACGCGACCCTCACCAAGGCGCTCACAGGCCAAGGACAGATCCTGGGGACATTGCAATACATGTCACCCGAGCAGTTGCACGGCAAGCCAGCCGACGCCCGCAGTGACCTGTTCGCCTTCGGATGCGTTCTCTACGAGATGCTATCCGGCAAGCGCGCCTTCGGGGGCTCGTCGAGGGCCAGCGTCATCGCCGCGATCCTCGAGCGCGAACCGGCCCAGCTCTATCCGGATCGGCCCCTGGGTCGTGTCATCCAGACGTGTCTGGAGAAAGACCCGGACCGGCGGTTTCAGAATGCGCTGGATCTCAAGCGCACTTTGGCATGGGCGACGGAGCGGCAGCCCGTTGCCGCGACGAAGGCGAATCGTTGGCTCTGGGCCGTGGCCGCCGCCGCGCTCGCCACCATCGCATCGGGCGGCTGGATGATGACCCAATCCCGGCCGGCACCGGTCGATGAGCGGGTCGTCCGATTCCAAATCGCCCCGCCCGAAGGCGGTCGCTTCGACCAAACCAGCCTCGCCGTTTCGCCAGACGGCCGCATCCTGGCTTACGTGGCGGTTGCACAGGGTAGGCGCGGACTGTGGGTCCACCCGCTGGATGGCGGATTCGCCAGGCCGCTCCAGGGAACCGACGGCGCCTCTCGACCTTTCTGGTCGGCGGACGGCCGGTCCATCGGCTACTGGGTCGGCTATAAAGTCCGTCGCATCGAAATGGCGGGCGGAGCTCCGCTGAAGATCTGCGATACGGTGTCGGAATTCCTCGGCGGCGCCTGGGGGGCTGACGGTGTGATCGTATTCGCCAGCTTTATAAGTCCATTGATGCGGGTCTCCGCGTCGGGCGGCTCGCCAACGACGCTGACCGCGTTTAACGCCGCGCGCGGAGAGGTATCCCACGCCCATCCCCAACTTCTTCCTGGTGGCCGCGCGGTACTGTTCTTTGTCGACGCGGCCAAGCCGGAAGACACCGGGGCTTACGTGGCACGGCTCGATAATCCGCGGGAGCACTTCCGCCTGGTGGCCACCGACCGCCATGCCCTGTTCGCGGCGGGGCACCTGCTTTGGCGGCGCGGCTCCACTCTAGTGGCGCAGCGCTTCGATCCGGAGCGGCTCCGACTGTCCGGGGATCCAAGGCCTGTGACGGGTCCGGTGGCTGATGACGGCCAAATAGGGATGGCCCTGGCGGCCTCGGCGGGCGGAGTATTGCTCTATGGAACGTCGGGAACCGTCCAAAGGCAATTGACTTGGTTTGACCGCACGGGCAAGCCTGCGGGGACACTAGGACCGGTGGGAGCTTACGGCGTCTTCGCGCTTTCAACCGATGGGCGGCGGGTGGCTGTCTCCAGCGGGAATCTCTCGGCGACCGATCTCTGGACTGTCGATGTGGGGCGGGATATCTGGGCCAGGCTCACCTTCGCGCCGGGATTCAATAGCTTTCCACTTTGGTCTCCGGACGGGCGCACGATCTTGTTCCTCTCGGGTAGTCCGCCTCACCTGTTCCGCAAGGACTCCAGCGGTGCTGGCGCTGAGGAGCGGGTCACCGCGCGGGGGGTCGCTCAGGTGCCCCGCGACTGGTCCCGTGACGGACGTTCGGTGCTGTATCACGAGGTAACGCCGTCGGGAAACCGCAACCTGTGGGTTCTTCCCGTGACGCCCGAGGGGAGGGTGGAGCCGGACGCCAAGCCCCGCCCCTATCTTATGGCTCCGTTTAACGAGCGGAACGGGAAGTTCGCGCCCGAGCCCAATCCGCGCTGGGTGGCTTACGAGTCGGACGAGACCGGCAAGTACGAGATCTACATCCAGGGTTATCCCGAACCCAAGGGAAAGTGGCTGGTGTCGAGCGGCGGCGGCGGCCAGCACCCCGCGTGGGGTCCTGATGGGCGGGAGATCTTCTATATTTCGGCGGATTCGCGGCTAATGGCCGTGGAACTGAAGGTAGGCCCGAACTCGGTGGAGCTGTCCCCTCCACGCATGATGTTCGAAGTTGCGGAGGATCGCGGCACGTTCGGATCCCCGTTCGCCGTCGCGCCGGACGCGAAGCGGTTTCTGGTGCGGGTGCCGGTGGACAGGGGCGCGCAGCCGCTGGAGGTGATCCTCAACTGGCCGGCGCTGCTCAAGAAGGCGGCGGACTAAGAGTCATCGGCACGAGCCCAGCGTGGGCTTGGTGCCCACGCTGGCAGGGCTCGATACGCGAGAGTTTGGGCAAAGCGGTCTCAGCGCCGAACACACGCGGTGTCCTCACTACTATTTGACCTATGCCGAGTGCCTCATCCGATCGGCGGAGGAGCACCGGCCTTTGATTCGGGACCTTCTCTGCCGCGCGCGGCAGGTGGGAGACGCCTCAGGAATCCTTGGGTGCCGCATGCTGCCGTTTTGCAGGGTACCGTTTAGCTTAGACGCTTCGGCGGCGGGAATGCGGGGCACCGCCCGGCATCCCGGGTTGAGGGAATGCGGGGAATGCGGGGCACCGCCCGGCATCCCGGGTTTAGCGATAAGTGTATTTCAGTCCAATGACTTAGCGCCATGAAAATGCGGTAGACCCAGACTCCACCGCATTTTCGTCCCTCTAAATCTCTCGTTAGGTCAACTTTAGAAAAACGAACGGGACGCCCCGACTGTCCCTACTGGGCCGCGCGCTCGGGTGACACGAGCAGTGCCAGCACGAGCAGTGCCAGACACTTCGCGGAACCCGGCATTCCGGATTCACGACCTGTGGCCACGAGCTATCCCAGACATTCGCTGAAGCACCTTCAAGCGCGTGGCTTGCACGTGAATCAGAAAGCTACCAGGCCGGTCCCCATCCGCCATCTACTCATCATGTCGGTCTCAACCGCGCCTCCTCCTCGGGCATATGGGCCAATTTGTCCCGATCAGTCCCCAGCCTTCACGGGCACTTGGACAACTTATCCGCTCCGGAGGTCGCATCCGTTTCGAAAAAGACTGATTGCAAATCACTTATAGTTTTGGCCCGATGGCCCATGGCGTGCTTTAAGGTTAGCGTCAGGAGAACTAAATTGAACTACCCATCTTTCATATCGAGCTTGCTTTTTCTGGGAGCCGCCACCTCCGTCTGGGGTGGGGAGGAGAAATTGGCACCCGAGTTCCGAAAAAATGGAATGACGGGCAACGTCGATGTCATCGTTCGTTATCGGGCGGTGCCTTCGGACAAGCATCACGTGAAAGTTGCGAAGGGAGGAGGTGCGCTGAAGAATAAGTTTGATTTTGTCCGATCCGGGCATTACTCAGTGCCCTTGACCCTGCTCCAGGAACTGGCCGACGATCCCGAAGTGGAGTTCGTCTCTCCGGACCGCGAGGTGCAGGGCATGCTGGATCTAACCACCGCGGCCGTCAACGCCGCCGCGGCCGCCAATTACCGCCTGGATGGCAGGGGAGTGGGGATCGCCGTTATCGATAGCGGAGTGAACCGCGCCTACGACCTTCAGAATCCAATCGGCTCACGAGTCGTTTGCAGCGAGGACTTTACGGGCTTGGGTGTAACCAATGACATCTACGGCCATGGCACTCACGTGGCCGGAATCGCCGCCGGAAATGGCAGGACCGCTTCCAACCAATCCGCATCCACGCGCACCTTGGCGGGTATTGCGATTCGAGCCAGCATCATCAATCTCCGCGTTCTGGACGGCAGCGGACGGGGGACCGACAGCAGCGTGATCGCCGCAATCCAAAGGGCGATCTCGATCAAGGCCACCTACAACATCCGGGTGATGAATCTCTCAATCGGCCGCGCGGTTTCTGGAAGCTATAAGACCGACCCGCTATGCCAAGCCGTGGAAGCCGCTTGGAAGGCCGGCATCGTGGTGGTGGTCTCGGCTGGCAATCAGGGGCGCAACAATAACGGCGGCATCAACGGCTATGGCACCGTCACGGCGCCGGGCAACGATCCCTATGTCATAACGGTCGGTGCCATGAAGACGGTCAATACGCCAAGCCGTACCGATGACAACATCGCCAGTTACAGTTCCAAGGGACCCACGCTGTACGACCACATCGTGAAGCCGGATATCGTTGCTCCAGGCAACTTGGTCCGCAGTATTCTAAACTCCCCCTCCGGCACGCTTTTCACGCACTATCCCACCACGCAGGTGCCCATGGCTTATTATCTACCGGGCTCCGCTGGGGTCTCCCCCGGTTACCTAACCCTGAGCGGCACCAGCATGGCCACGCCAGTGGTGAGCGGCGCGGCAGCCTTGCTTATTCAGCAGAATCCGGCGCTCACGCCAGATCAAGTGAAGGCCCGGCTCATGAAGACAGCCTATAAGTCATTTCCGACCGTCAGTAACGTGACTGATCCGGCCTCCGGAGAGACCTACACAAGTTACTACGATCTCTTTACGGTCGGCGCCGGATACCTCGACCTGCAGGCGGCCTTGGCGAACACCGACGTCGCCAGTCTGCCGAAACTCTCTCCCACAGCCGTGTTCAATGCGGCCACCCGTCAGGTGAGCATCGTTGGCGGTACCAACGTCGTGTGGGGTTCGAATGTCGTTTGGGGTTCGAGCGTCGTTTGGGGTTCGAGCGTGCTGCAAGCCAACAACGTCGTGTGGGGCAACAACATCGTGTGGGGCGAAAACACGACGCAAGGCTTCAATGTGGTTTGGGGCGACGGGCTGAACGGCAGCATCAACCCCGCCAGCGTCGTCTGGGGTTCGAACTTCGCTTTGGATGCGATGGCTGTGCTGACGCAGGGCGAAAACTAGAACTGCCCACGAGCAGTGGCCACGAGCAGCACGAGCAGTGCCCACGAGCAGTGCCAGACACTTCGCTGAAGCTAGACACTTCGCTGAAGCTCGTCGACCAAGCACCGTTGCCCGCATTCGACGCCCCCGCCCCCCTCATGCGGGCCAAAGGGAAACCCAGACCCCAATCACACGCATATTGCCCATTGCAATCAATACTTTAAGCGAAACGACTAGCCCACGCATGGTAATCTCGGCAAGGAGAGGAAAATACACCGCGAGCCGTCAGCCGCCAAGCCCAATACCAGCACAAACCGAATAGAATCAATCACTCCCGGCTTTGTTTCGTCACCTGGCTCCGGCTCTCGAAAATCGCCCGCAACATCACCAACCGCACAACCCATGGCTTGCGCTCGACACGAAATTCCGGTATCTACTTAGGTACCGAAAAAGGGGAAATGTGCATGAGATGGGTGATATTGGGGGTTTGGGCAGCGGCGCTCTTGGGCCAGGGCACAGCCAGCCTGACGGGGACGGTGACGGATAGCGGCGGAGCGTCCGTGCCGGAGTCCCGGGTGCGCGTGCGGCATATGGCGACCAATGCGACGCGGGAGATGCGCGCCACCGCGGAAGGCGCTTACACCATAACCAACTTGACACCCGGCGAGTACGAACTCGCCGTCGACCATGAGGGGTTCCGGAAGCACTTGGCCACCGGCATCGTGCTCGAGATCAGCCAGGTAATGCGGCAGGACGTCAGCCTACAAGTGGGGGCGGTGACGGACTCGGTGAGCGTGGTGGCGGAGCCGCCCTTGATCAACACCGAAAGCGGGGCGGTGAAAGGCGATGTCATCTCGAATCAGCAGATCAATGAGATTCCGCTCGATGGGCGGGATTTCTTTGATTTGGCGCTGATGGTGCCCGGCGTAGTTCCGATGGCGCAGGGGGGCCAAGGCTCCGGGTTGAATGTGAACGGCGCGCGCTCCGATTCGACGAACTATTCGGTGGATGGATTCAATAGCCGGAGTCCGCGCGGGGCGGCATCGCAGGTCCGGCCGAATTTGAGCGCCATGCAGGAATTCAAGATGGAGGTTTCGGGCTTTTCGGCCGAAAACGGCCGCATGGCGGGCGGGGTGATGAACATGGTGATTCGCTCCGGCACCAACCAGTTCCACGGGGATGTTTTTGAGTATGTGCGGAACAGTCTGTTTGACGCACGGTCGTTTTTCGATCAGCGGAAGCTACCGTTGCGGCGGAATCAGTACGGGGCGACGTTGCATGGGCCGATCCGGCGCGATAAGACGTTCTTCATGTTTAGTTGGGAAGGCTTCCGGGAAGTGTTGGGCCAAAGCACCATCGGCAATGTGCCGACGGTCGCGCAGCGCGAGGGTGACTTCTCGCAGTCCGTGGTGCCGGTGACCGGTGCGAAGCTCTACCTGAAGGACCCCTTACAAACCGGGAGTTGCAATGCGACCACCGCCGCCGGCTGCTTTCCCGGTAACCTGGTTCCGGCCAGCCGCTTCGACCCCATCGCGCTCCGGATTCTGAATTACTATCCGCTGCCCAACCGGCTTTCCGCATCGAACAACCACCTCACTACGGCCAAGGACTTTGACCGCTTCGATAGCTACATGCTGAAGCTCGACCATCGTTTTAGCGGGCAAGACACCGTGGCCTATCGCTATCAATACCGCATCGCCAATAATACCTCGCCCTTCGCCGGCAGCAACCTGGGTTTGTGGCCCACTTACATCCACGATCCGCGGCAATTGATGGGCGCCGACTGGACGCATATGTTCAGCCCGACTTTAATCATGGAAGTGCGCGGGGGCTACAACCGTCAAGCCACGGTCGAACACGAGAAGTTCCGCGGGCAGGATATCGCCTCGCAGTTAGGGCTGATCGGCACGACGACCGATCCTTTGCTGCGGGGATTCCCGCGGATTACGGTGCAGGACTATCTGCCGATCGGCGCGGCGTCGGGGCAACCGCAGCAATATCACGTCACGGTGCTGCAGGCTAGTAACAAGTTCACCTGGATTGCGGGGAAGCACGCCATGAAATGGGGCTGGGACATCGAGCGGGTCCGCTTCAACCAGCCCTATTACGACAACACGCGTGGCACCTTCGCCTTTCAGCGCAATTGGACCCAGCACTCAGTGGCCGACTTTCTGCTGGGCATGATGCAAACGGCGACGCGCAATGCGCAGCCAACGCGCAATTACCTGCGTAGCTTCAGCCTGGGCAGCTTCTTCACCGATGACTACAAAGTCGCCCGGTCACTCACCTTGAACCTGGGGATGCGCTACGAGTTGGACCTGCCGCCGGTAGACCGTTATGACCGCGCTTCGAACTTCGACGCCGGGCTCGGCAAGATCGTAATTGCAGGAGACCAGTATCTGCCCGATCTGCCGGCGCGGCTGGCGAAGTTCAACCTTCAGGACCGCGCCGTGCTGGCGCGCGACGTCGGCCGCCCACGCTCCCTGGTCTTCGCCGATAAAGTGAACTTTGCTCCGCGGCTGGGCTTTGCCTGGCGCGTCCCGAAGGCGGGCAGGCTCACCGTAGTGCGTGGCGGCTATGGCGTCTTTTTTACCGGCCATTTATTGAACCCGATCCGCACCTCGCTGATGACGGGGTTTCCCTTCTCCGTCAATCAGACTTTTACTCGTTTGGCGACCGAGCCGACGCTGGTGACGTTGGCGAATCCTTTTCCTGACAGCCGCGCGACAGAGGGAAATTCGACGAACTCCAATGGCTACGATCCGCGCCCGAAGTTAGGCGATTTACAGAGTTGGAATTTTACTCTCGAGCGCGAGTTGGCCACCGGCTGGGCGCTGGAGGTAGGGTATGTGGGATCGAAGGGCACGCACCTGGGGAGGCAGTACGACATCAACCAACCCTTGCGGACTTTGGAGCTATATCAGGCGAACCAAGCCTTCCCGCGGCCGATTTCTGGAATCAATACCATCAATTATTATTCCTTCGGTGCCAATTCTAACTTCCAAGCCGGGCAATTTTCCTTGCGGCGGCAAATGAAGGGCGCTTTTGTCCGCTTCAATTATTCCTTTAGTAAGTCGATTGACGATGCCTCGCAAATTAGCGGGAACTCGACGGGGGGATTTGCGGGGGCGCAGGATTCGCGAAATTTGAAGAGCGAGCGGGCGCGGTCGGACTTTGATCGGCGGCAGGTGTTGACGGCCGTATTCTCCACGCCGCTGCCTTTTGGCCGGGGGCGGAAGCTGCTGCGGGAAGCGCGCGGCTGGAGCCAAGCGGCAGTGGGCGGCTGGCAGATGTCGGGTAGCGCGAGTTACTACACGGGCCAGGCCTTGACGATCACTTCGGCCAACGTCGATACCACCTTGGGCGAGTCCCTACGGCCGAACCGGATTGGCAGTGGGCGCCAACCCGCAATTGCAGGCGCCGGTCGACGGGGCATCGACTATCCGTACTATCAACTAACCAGCTTTGAGCCCGTGCCGCGGTGCGCGTCACGAACTTCGTGCGAGGTAAGCCCGAACGGATTCTTGCCCTTTCGCTTTGGCAACTCAGGAAGGAATATTCTCGATGGGCCGAGCCAACAATTTATCAACGTGGCGATGCTCAAAAACTTTCGGATGAAAGAGCGCCGGAATTTCCAGTTACGCTACGAGCTGTTTAATATTTTCAACCATCCGAATTTTCAGTTACCAGAAAAGCAATTCAACGCGCTCGGCGGAGGCTACATTACCTCGGTGGTGGATCGAGGCAGGGGTGGTCCGCGGGTGATGCAGGTAGCGTTGAAGTACGAGTTCTAGCCGATTTTGAGCGAAGAACCAATACTTTGGGTACACTTGTTTCCATGCGAATCATCCTCTTTTGCGCTCTCTCCGCCAGCCTTTGGGCCCAAGAGGCAATCACCTTTGGCAAGGTGAATGGTCAGCCGCTAACCTGGAAGACGGTCGGCGATGGCGTATGGCATCAGATGCAAGACGGCACGCTGGTCGGCCAGCGCGACCTTATCAATCAGGGTCCGCGGAAGAGTTATGAAGCGGACGCCAAGGCCTTCCGCGGCTGGCTGGATCGGCAGGCTTGGCTCTATACCGATTCCGAATTCACCGACTTGGTGCTCGAGGTCGATTACTGGCTGCGCGAAGGCGGCAATAGCGGCATCGCACTTCGCGACCCCAGCCGCGCCGCCGCCGCCATCCAGGCCCATCCCGACTTCACCAAGACGCCCTCCAAAGTCGCCTATGAGATCCAACTGAACAACCGCTATCCGGATCCGCAAATCTCCGGCGCCATCTATAAAATCGCCCCCGCCAAACCCGGCGTCCACCGCGATAACGAGTGGAATCACATCAAGGTGGATTGCCACAACGAGCAGATTACCGTCTACATCAACGGGCAGGAAGTGTCCGCCCATGCCACTGACCCCGCCCGCCCCAAGCGCGGCCCCATCGGTTTGCAACTGCATGATCAGTTCAGCGTCACCATGTTTCGCAATTTCAAACTTACGTCGGCCAAATGAGACGACTGAGGACCCGGTAATCCAGATTTCGCTACTGCACCGATTTGACGAAAGCAGACGCGGTGGTGACTGGAGACGCGGGGGAAAACATAAGCAAGCCGGGAACAGCAGCAAATTCGTCGTGATCCGATGTGGGCGCCGCCGCCTTTATGCTGGCCCATCAGGTGGCCGGGAAGGCCGGTCGCGACGCCTTGCTTCTGGCCCAGTATTAGCCGCATGGCGCGTTGAACGACCCGGCCGTGGTGCCTCAGTTATTGGTGCCTCACTTGATTCGGCTTGTGGACTGGGACCCCGTTGGTCCCCTGGTGCATGTAGCAGCGGCTGGCGTCCGCCATGCCGGGCATCACCG
>JAYVUQ010000173.1:0-4473 GCA_043787785.1 Bryobacteraceae bacterium | reverse complement strand
GGGCGCAGGCCGCCGCGCCAGGAGCTCTGGCTGAGCAACGAACTTAGGCTTTCGGGTGTCGTAAGGAGTAAGTGCGGCCGTTGGCGCTGCATGCGCGCGCGGTCCTTGAGGCTGGTGTCGCCGGTCCGCACTTCGAGGCGGACTTGCCTGGCTGGGGGCAGCCCGTCGTTGATGGCGGCCAAGGGTGGGGCCAGGTTCCGTTCGATGTCGCGGCTGAGGCTGCGCAGGGGCGAAACATATAGCGCGCAGACGGCGTTGGGTAATTTATCGGTCGAGGCCAATTTGGAGAGCGCCGATAAGAAAGCGGCGAGCGTTTTTCCTGATCCGGTCGGCGCGAGGATTAACGTATGTTCGCCGGCTAACGTATAAGGCAGAGCAGTCTTTTGAATAGCGGAATATCCGTTCGGAAAGCGGCCAGTGAACCAACGCTCCAGTGAGGCGTGTAACTTCATTCGAACGTCGCCGCATAAAGAGCTTGTACGGTGGCGAGCGTATCTACGTCACCGGCGGATTTATCTTGCCGCCAGCGCAGGATGCGGGGAAACCGGAGGGCGAAACCGCTCTTGTGACGCGGTGACTTCTGAAGGCCATCGAAGGCGACTTCCAAAACTACTTCCGGACGGACTAACATCACGCGTCCGTACTTCTCCTGGGTTAGTCCGCGCAGGATGCGAGTGAGCTCACGGATTTCATTGTCGGTGAGTCCGGAGTAAGCTTTGCCGACATTCAGGAAGCGTTCGCCGTCGCGTACGGCGAAGGTGTAGTCAGAAAGCATGGTGGCGCGACGGCCGTGCCCTTGCTCGGCCGCCGTAATCACCACGTCCAGCGTGCCAAAAGCTTTTTTTACCTTGACCCAATGATTACTGCGCTTGCCGGGCTCGTAGATGCTGCCCCGGCGCTTGAGCAAGAGCCCTTCGTTGCCACGCTGGCGAGCTGCGGCGAACTCCTCGTCCAAGGAAGCGACTTCGGCTAAGCTGCGCCTGAGGGAGAGCTGTGCGCCTGGTGGCAGGTGCTCCGCAAGTAAGCGTAAACGCTCTTCAATCGGCAGGGCCGACGTGGCCTGGCCGGCTAGGTGTAATAAGTCATAGGCGATGAACACGACGGGGATATCTGCGAGTAACTCGGCGGGTACGCTCTTGCGCTGCAGCCGTTGTTGTAACACCGTAAAGTTGAGCGCCTTGCCGTCGCGCCAGGCGAGTAACTCGCCATCGATGGCCAAGGGCACCGGAGTATCCGCAAATAATCGAGCAACTTCAGGAAAAGCGGTCGTGACTTCTTCCATGCCGCGCGAGAAAATCTTTACTTGGCCAGCGCCTGCATGTACTTGGCTGCGAATGCCGTCGAACTTATCTTCTACCCACCAAGCGGCGGGGTCACCTAGCTCCGGCGCCTGCTCCAGAGGCTTGGCAAGCATGAACTCCATCGGATGGAAAATAGTGGCTTGTACCAAATGTAACTCACGCCGGTAAGCAGCGCTTGCCACGCCGGCTAAGTCACCCGCTTGGTGATTTGCTTCACGCATGTGCTCCGCGGTGTAGCCGGTCGCCACGGCGACGGCCTCTTCCACCAGCCTCTCCTGCAGGCCGATGCGTAGGTTCCCGGTGATTCCCTTTACGAAGTACTTCAGGGTTAATGGCGAGTAACGCAGGAAGACTTCGACGAGGCGCGCGACGCGGTCTGCCGTGCGCTTGGGAGCATAGACTTGCAGATACTCCTGTTCGGCTTGCTGCAGGGTGAGAGGCAAACCGCGCGTGGCGCCCTGCAGCATCAGCCCCACGGTTTCGCCGGTGTCGCCTACTTCGCGGTAACAGAGCCGGACGGTTTCCACGTCCCAGCCGGTGATTTCGATGAGGGCCGCGCGGAGGGTGGCATGGCCCAGCGAAGAGCTGACGCCGGGGAGTGGGTGTCCGCACAGAAAGCGCGTGGCGCGGACGAGATCGGCTTCGTTCTGCTGCGCCAGGTAGGCGCCAAGCAAACTGACCTTGCGATTTCGGCTGGGTGTCGCGGCGACGCGCTCGCAGACTTGAGCAAGTTCGTCGAAGCTCATGCGCCTGGCTCCTCCTCGCGTGACATTTGCGCGGTGGCGGCTTGGGCCTGGTAGCCGCGGTCCCGGAGGATACGGGCGAAGGGCTCGGCGTAGCCGTGGACGACGTCGATCTGACCAGCGCCACTAGCGGCTACGAGGTCGAGCAACTCGGTGAAACTTGCATGGTCAGAATACGGAATCAGTTCGTGCGCGTTCGCTCGGGTGCGGGCATTGGCTAGGGCCGCCCAGCCGGAGACATAGGCGACGCGAACCTCGCCGCGCGCTTCGAGGTAATCGCGCATCCCGGGCACAACGACGAGGGCCCGGCCCGGGTCGGCTTTGGCGGAATAGGCTTCAACTCCTGGAAAAGCATAGCCCTCAGCCTCATAGATGGGGAGAAACTTGTACATGGCCCCGTGAACAGAGGTAGGAATGCCAGATATCGAGAGCACGTGAGCGATCTCTTGGCCGCGCCCGAGGGGGTAGCCGAGAAAGACGGGCGTGGCCCCTTCGCAGAGGGTCTCTTGGGCAAAGGTGAGAATGCGGCGGCGGGCTTCCGTGTGGTCAAGAAAGTGGTAGATGGGGAGCCCGAAGGTGGATTCGATGATGAGGCGATTACATACTACTGGAGTAGTTGTGATTCCACAAATCGGCTGATTCAGCTTGAGATCGCCTGTGTAAACAATACGATAGCCGTCTTTCTCGACGCAAAGTTGAGCGGCTCCGACGATATGTCCGGCGGGCCAAACGGTGAGTGTGGCACCATTCCAGTCGATGGGAAGTCCGAAGGCGAGCGGAATCAGTCTTTGTTCTATAGAAATAGTTTCTGGCCATCGAATGCGGTAGAGTTCGAGCGTGCGGGCAGTAGCCCACACCTGATGCGGGCGGCCGGTGGCATGGTCGGCGTGGGCGTGGGAGAACCAAGCGTGGGCGACTGGCTGACGGGGGTCAAGCCAAAGGTCGATTTCGGGGATGTGGATGCCGGCCGGGGTGAAACGGACGGTAAGTGGTGGCACTTTCATATTGCGAACGCGGTAATTTCGAATGCGGTTAGAGCCTTGGCTCATGGTATGCGCATGTGAGAATGTGAGTGACCCGAGTAGCCAAGTCACGACGCTGCTGAGTACTCTTCACGCGGCGGATGCTGCACTGTCCCATGGGACGCCTTTCGTCTTCATTTGGATTTGGACCAAGCCGGGAGATCCGTCTTTAATGTGGATGCCTCGCCGGCCTTGCTCGCTGCGGATTTTTGGCGTCCGCACCCAATTGGCACCTCCTTCGGGCGTAAAGATTTATGGCTGATAGGGGTCTAATCCGTTTTGCTTGAGTTGCGTCGGTGACTTGGGGGACGGTGGTTGGGCCACCAGGGGGCACGGGTGAGTACGGAATCCCCATAGCGAGGTTGCGAAAGCGGCAACTTTTTTCAATCACTGAATCCGAAAACTTACCCGTACCGTAACTTTCGGCATAGAGCGATTGATTCAAAGGAGTGTGTTCATGAGGTCTTCATACCTTTTTCTGGCTGTGCCCCTATTTCTGGGGACCACGCTTTCCGCCGCGCCCTGTGGCGCGGGCTCATTACAGAGTTACGTAAATTTGGGTGTCGCCGGCTGTTCAGTGGGCACTGTGGACTACCGGTCTTTCCAGATCGTACCCGGTCAGAACGGCGCGACGGTAATTAACCCGGCCAACGTCACGGTGACGCCGGGGGGAACCCTCTTCAACACCACACTCATGTTGGGTCTTACGGATGCGGCCAGCGCCGGGCAGTTGCTGGACTTAATCTTTCGCGTGCAAGCTTCTGGCTTGCTGACGGCGGCGACGGTATCACTGAACTCGCCAACGATTACGGGGGATGGTTCAGCAACAGGCTTTTTGGACGTGTGTGGAGCGGGTAGCTTCACAGGCAATTCGCCGACGGGCTGTTCCACCACGAAGAAGTCGGCTGTAGCGAGCGCGACTGCCGGCGGTCCGAATCAGCTCATGGACGGGGTGACGTTCCCGCCTTCGAGCTTCTTTGACATTTTCTTTGATGTCACGCTCGATGGCGGATCTGCGGGCCGCGCCGCGATTTCGTCGGCCACGTTGGGAGTGAATGCGGTTCCGGAACCCTCCGCTACCGTCTTGATGGTGTTGGGAATCGGCGCCATCGGATGCCTCCGCTTGCTCCGTCATCGGTAATTCAAGAATTTCATAGAAAGCCTGGAGAAAAAGACAATGAAACCCATCAATCGAATTATTGCGCCCGCGCTGGCCCTGCTGCTGCTTACGCCGCCGGGCTTTGGCGCTAACCATCGCGAAGCGCCCATCACCGCGCTCGATCACAAGGCCGACATTACGGACGTGTTTGCGTTCCGCAGTTACGATGCGGGCGGCGTGCCGCGCGTCACCTTGATCCTGTGTGTTGACCCGTTGCTGGAGCCGGCCAACGGCCCCAACTGGTTCCC